>JAUCQE010000459.1 GCA_030372865.1 Pyrinomonadaceae bacterium | reverse complement strand
ATATGCCCATGACCAGCGGCCGCTCTATCCCTATCACCCGCCGCGACGTTTTCCACTGCATACGAGAAAATAAAACTTTATCCCGGACGAACGCAAAGTAAAAAGGGACGAAAGCTTCCGCCTTCATCCCTCATCGTTTATCCTTCAGCCTTTCCCGCTACGCCGTCGCCGGGTTGATCGGCGGCAGGATCGGCTTCTTGAAAGGTGACGACGATTCTTCCACTTCGGCAGAACCGCCGCCGTCGTTGGTCGAAGGCGTGCTGTCCGTGCCGTCGAGCGGCAGGCCCGCTACTACGCGACGGATCTGCACGCTGTCGAGCGTTTCGAGTTCGAGCAGTGCTTCAGAGAGCCTTACCATCGCTTCCGAATTATCGGTGATGATCTTTTTCGCCTCTTCGTATTGGCCGTTGACGATCTTCTTGACCTCCTGGTCGATCTTGATCGCCGTGTCTTCCGAGTAATCGCGGTGCTGCGATATTTCGCGGCCGAGGAAGATCTGCTCTTCCTTTTTGCCGAAGGTCAGCGGCCCGAGTTCGGACATGCCATATTCGCAGACCATCGCACGGGCGAGTTCGGTCGCACGCTCGATGTCGTTCGAGGCACCGGTCGTTACCTTTTCGGCACCGAAGTAAAGCTCTTCGGCGATGCGGCCGCCCATAAGGATCGCGATCTGGCTCATCAGGTACTCGCGCGTGTAGCTGTGGCGGTCTGCCTCAGGCAGCTGCTGCGTTACACCGAGTGCCATTCCGCGCGGAATGATCGATACCTTATGGACGGGGTCTGCCGACGGCACCTTGAGACCGACCAGCGTGTGGCCTGCCTCGTGGTACGCGGTCAGTTTCTTTTCCGCGTCCGAAAGCACCATGCTCTTACGCTCGGCACCCATCAGGACCTTGTCCTTGGCGATCTCAAAGTCGGACATCATCACGACCTTCTTATTGAAGCGTGCCGCGTTCAGCGCGGCCTCGTTGACGATGTTCGCAAGATCGGCGCCGGTAAAGCCCGGGGTTCCGCGTGCGATGACGCTGATGTCGACCGCTTCATCAAGCGGGATCTTGCGGGTGTGGACCTTAAGAATGCCCTCGCGGCCCTTAACGTCCGGCCGGCCGACGACAACGCGGCGGTCTAAGCGGCCCGGACGAAGCAGCGCGGGGTCGAGGACGTCGGGCCTGTTGGTCGATGCCATCAGGATCACGCCATCGTTCGATTCAAAGCCGTCCATCTCGACCAGAAGTTGGTTCAGCGTCTGTTCGCGCTCATCGTG
>JAUCQE010000458.1 GCA_030372865.1 Pyrinomonadaceae bacterium | reverse complement strand
GAAATCCCACATACACAGCGCAGTCTCGTGGGCTCGGAGATGTGTATAAGAGACAGCCCGCCAATAGACGGTCTGAAATAGATATCAGGGGTTAAGAAGGACCAGAAGGCGATCGGCCCAGTCCGAGCGGGAGCTGCGAAGTATCTCGTATTGGATCTGCGCCATGTCGCGGTCGCCCTTTTTCAGGTAGGCACGGCCGAGGTTGTAGCGGGCCTTGTCGAAGTCGGGGTCATAGCCGACCGCGCTGTTGAAGGCCATCAGGCTGTCGTCGGGCTTGTCGAGCTCGAGGTACGCTTCGCCCAGAGAATTGTAGGTCTTTGCGTCGGGCTTGTACGCCTTTAGCTGATCGAAGACCTGAACGGCATCCTGCCAGCGTTTCTGCCGGAAATAGGCGTCGCCGAGACGTTCGAGGGCGTTCGCGTGGTCGGGCTTGATGGCGATCGCGCGTCGATAGGCGAGTATCTCTTCGTCGGTGCGGTTCAGGCGGTTGAGGCTGAGGCCGAGGGCGTATTGGACGTCCGGGTTGCTTTCGTCGATCTTTGCGGCCTGTTTGTAGGCCTCGACCGCGCCCTTGAAATCGTTCGTCGCATAGCTCGAAGCACCGATGTTGATGTGCGTTTCGGCCCAGTCGGGACGAAGTTTCGCCGCTTGCCGCGAGGCACGAAGCGCGTCGTTGTGCTTGCCGAGCACGCCGTAGCAATAACCCGCCTGATACCACGCCTCGGCATAGGTCGGGTCCATCTCGACGGCACGCTCGAAATAGGGCAGAGCACGCTCGTAATCGTCGCGGGAAAGCTGGGCGACGCCCTGCGAGTAGAACCTCTCTGCGGCGGCGCGTTTGTTCTTGCCGGATTCCGCCGTCAGGCTCGAGACGGTCTGCGCCTCGCCAACGCGGAGCGAGAGAATGCGTTCGGCGGGCACCGCGAAATTGAGGCTCTGCCCTTCGGCGGCCTGCAGCGTCGCGACGCCGATGACCTGGCCGTACATGTTCACGACCGGCGAGCCGGAAGATCCCGGCGAGATCGGGGCGGTGATCTGGATGATGCGGCCATAGCCCGCAATGTCGCGGACGGCCGAGACGATGCCGTTCGAAACGCTGCCTTCGAGCCCGAACGGGTTGCCGACGACGACGATCGATTCGCCCTCTTGCGGCGCGGTCCGGACGATCGGCAGCGGAACGGCAAGCCCGCGGGGCACCTCGACCTGAAGAAGGGCAAGGTCGCCCTCGCCGTCGACCGCAAGCACGCCGCGGACGACGAATTTCTTGCCGTCCATCAAGTGGACCTCAACGCGGTTAGAACGCTCGATGACGTGGCGGTTGGTGACGACGCGGTCGGGGCCGATAAAAAAGCCCGAGCCGCGCGAAACGACGTTGCCCTTATTGTCGAAGGTCTCAATTGCAACGGCGGACGGTTTTATGCGGCGGACAAGATCGGGCAAAAGATCCTGTGCCTCCGCCGCGACGCCGGAAAACAGCATCATCAGCAAGGCAACTCCGATCTTTCCAAAAAACTTGCTCATCTTTTACCGCGGCAGGGATACTCCCCGCATTATAGGTTCTTTTACTCCGGCGAACCAAACAAAATCGGATGCGGGCCATTTTTGCCGCCGCGTCCGGCAGGTGATATAACGGTTACATTATGACGAAACGCGTTGCTATAGGTGCCGACCACGCCGGGTTTGAAGAAAAGGAAAAGATGAAGCGGGTTCTGGAGGAGCTCGGCGTCGAGTACGACGACATGGGTACCGCCAGCGGCGACAGCGTCGACTATCCCGACTTTGCCCGCAAGGTCGCCGAGAGCGTTGGGAGCGGCGAGCATGAACAGGGCATTCTCTTCTGCGGCTCGGGCACGGGAATGGCGATCTCCGCCAACAAGGTAAAAGGCGTGCGTGCGGCCGTCGCATGGCAGCCCGAGATCGCACGGCTTGCCCGCCAGCATAATGACGCTAATATCATCGCCGTGCCGGCTCGGTTCCTGACGGACGAGGAAGCCGCCGAGATCGTAAAAGCGTGGTTCGAAGCCGATTTCGACGGCGGCCGCCACGAGCGCCGCGTCGAAAAGATCATCGACATCGAAAACTGCCGCTAGGCTTCGCCGCCGTACATCTCAGCGGCCCGGCGGTTCATTTCTTCAGGGCTGACGTCCTCTATGTGCGTCGCAAACGCCCAGACGTGGCCGAACGGGTCACGGAACTGACCCGAGCGGTCGCCGTAGAATTGGTCCTGCACCGGCCGCAGGACCTCAAGGCCCTCCGCAACGGCCCTTTCAACAAAGGCGTCGACATCGTTAACATAGACCATCAACTGAACCGGCGTTCCGCCGACCGTATCAGGGCTGACCGCGCCCATGTCCGGGAACTCATCGGCGAGCATGATGACGGCGCTGCCGATCTTCATCTCGGCGTGGCCGACCATGCCGGGGCTTCCGATGCGGAAAAGTTCGACCGCTCCGAACGCCCGCTTGTAAAAATCGATCGCCGCTTCGGCGTTCTTGCAGATCAGGTAGGGCGTTACGCCTTCGTATCCTTCAGGTACAGCTTTCACGTTTTCGGACATGTTCATCGACCTCTTTGAAGTTGTCTCAACGAAATCTAGTCGCACTCGGCCGTATTGTCAACAGAAACGAAAGTTGTTGTGATGAAGGGTCGAACGGCGTAAGATTGAAGATTCCGACAATAAGAATATGAACGGGCGACGGAAGATTCTTCTACAAACGACCATTCCTTTTGCCGCAGACGACTGGCACATCGGGAGATTTTCGATGCTGGCGGAACACCTGGCGTCGCTGGCCGACGAGAACGGAAACCGGCTTTACGAGGTTGCAACGCGAGACCGCGAACCGGATGCGAACGGCGTCGATCCGGTGCTTGCGGCGATCGATACTTCGGACGTGGACGAGGTCTGGCTTTTCGGCGTCGACGCCGGGAACGGGCTTTCGGAAGACGAATGTGCCGCGCTTACACGGTTCCGAAAACGCGGCGGGGGCATCCTATCGACCCGCGACCATCACGATCTCGGGTCGTCGCTGTGCAGCATCGGCGGCATCGGCTCGGCACATTACTTTCACAGCAAGAATCAGGACCCTGACCCCACGCGTTGCTGCCGCGACGACGATAAGACGCTGAACATCGACTGGCCGAACTACCATTCAGGTGCGAACGGCGATTACCAAATGGTGGCAGCGGCGGACCACGAACTGCTTCGCCGCCCGGACGGTTCGCCCATCGAATACTTCCCCGCTCATCCGCACGAAGGCGGTGTCGGGCCGCAGGATGACGACGCCAGTGTCGTCGCGACCGGCCGCAGCAAGGTGACCGGAAAACCTTTCAATCTTGTCGTCGCATACGATCCGAAGGACGGTACCGGACGGGCGATCGCCGAATCGAGCTTTCATCACATTGTCGATTACAACTGGGATCCGGCGGCGGGCTGCCCTTCGTTTGTCGAGGAAGCACCCGGCGACGGTTACGCACGCGAGCCTGAAAAGCTTGACGACATCAGGCAATTCGTTGCCAATGCCGCCAGGTGGCTGAGTAGCCGAAACGGTTGATTCCCGGCGGCCATAAACGATATGAACCAGAATGCTTTCCCCGAAATTCCGCTTGACGCATGGCGCGCGACAAAAGACACGCTCCATCTCTATTGCCAGATCGTCGGCAAGATCAGGCTTACGATGCACCCGCGTCTGAACCACTGGTGGCACGTTCCGCTTTATGTCACGCCGCGTGGGCTTTCAACCCGCAACATCCCTTACGCGGGCGGCCAGTTCGAGATCGAGTTCGACTTTCACGACCACTCGCTGATGATCATCACCAGCAGCGGCGGACGGGAGAGCTTTGCGCTCTATGACGGGCTGACGGTCGCGGACTTTTACGACAGCGTCTTTGCGAATCTTGCCAAGCTGGGAATAAAGCCGGAGATCAAGCCGATCCCGTATGAGGCGCCGTCATCGGTGCCGTTTGCGGAGAACACGGAGCATTGTTCGTACGATAAGGAATTCGTCGAACACTATCATAAAGTGCTAGTGAGTGTGGACGACATACTCGAAGAATTTCGCGGGCGGTTTCTCGGCAAATCTACGCCGGTCCATTTGTTTTGGCATAGCTTTGACCTTGCGTTGACGCGGTTTTCAGGCAAACCTGCACCCGTGCGTGAAGGGGCGAACCGCGTGGAACGCGAAGCCTATTCGCACGAGGTGATCAGCTTTGGTTTTTGGTTCGGCGATGCGAATGTGCCGGCACCGGCATTCTATTCGTACACTGCTCCCGAGCCTGAGGGTTTGGCAGATGAACCGCTTGAGCCCGAGGCCGCGCGTTGGCAGGAATCTAACGGCGCGCATCTCGCACTTTTGATGTACGACGACATGCGGAACGCCGCCGATCCGCGAGCGGCCGCACTCGACTTTCTCGAGTCCGCATATCGGGCAGGAGCAAAACGTGCCCGTTGGGATGTTGCGGCTCTTTCAAATAAAGCTTCCGCATAAAGAAATGTCAGGTTTGAATCTCGCTCTCACGCTTTTTGCGATTCTCGGCACGGCACTGATCTCCGGGACCTTTTTCGCGTTCTCGACCTTTGTGATGCCCGCGTTGGGCAACCGGCCCGCCCGCGAAGCTGTCGCCGCAATGCAGGAGATAAACATCGTCGTCGTCCGTTCGCTTTTCATCGGGGTCTTTTTGGGGACTGCGGCGGTGAGCCTTGCGATCGGCATCATCGCCGCGGTCAAATATGACGGTTTGCGATCGATGGTTCTCATGGCCGGAGCACTGTGTTACGTCGTCGGGACGTTTGGTGTGACGATCGCCTTCAACGTTCCGCGCAATAACGCTCTCGCGGCGGTCAAAGCAGACGACGCGAGACTCGAAACGGCATGGGCTGATTATTTGAAAACGTGGACGCGGTGGAACCACGTGCGGACGGTGTTTGCGGCACTCGCATGCGTACTCTTTGCCGCCGCTGAATTTTCTGCCGTCGCCGGCAAATAAGTTGTTATCGGCCTCCGCGCGGAATAACGCGTTAGCTGTCAGGATCTCCCTTTACAAGCGATATGATCGACCTTAGAAGCGATACAGTTACACGGCCGACCGCGGCGATGCGGTCGGCGATGGCGGCCGCCGAAGTCGGCGACGATGTTTACGGCGAAGACCCGACCGTAAACCGGTTGCAGGAACGGGCCGCCGAGATCTTCGGCAAGGAAGCGGCGTTGTTCGTGCCGACCGGTTCAATGGGTAACCAGATCGCGGTCAAGCTCCATACGCAGCCGGGGCAGGAGATCCTGATCGAGGAACGCGGGCATATCTTCAACTACGAGCTGGGAACGCCGGCGGTCGTGGCAGGAGTGATGGTGCGAACGGTTTGCAGTGCGGACGGAAGCGGACACCTGACGTGGGACGAGATCTCATCGGCGCTGAAGATCGGGCAGCCTTACTATTCGTCGCCGACGGGGTTGATCTGTCTCGAGAACACGCACAACTTTGCCGGAGGCAGCGTGATGCCGGCAGAACACTGCGCCGACGTTTGCGAGAAAGCGCACGCCGTGGGCATTCCCGTGCACATGGACGGAGCGAGGATATTCAACGCGGCGACGGCATTGGAGACGCTGGTGGCGGAGTTGACGAAGGGCTGCGATTCGGTGCAGTTCTGTCTTTCAAAGGGGCTGGGGGCACCGGTGGGTTCGGTACTGGTCGGGTCGGCGGACTTTATAAAAGCGGCACGCATTTGGCGGAAACGGCTCGGAGGCGGAATGCGACAGGTCGGAATTCTCGCGGCCGCGGGGTTCGTCGCACTTGAGGAATCGCCAAACCGCCTGCACGAAGACCATGCCAACGCGCGGCGACTGGCCGAGGGCCTTGCGGAGATCCCGGGAATCTCTGTTGACGTCGAACGTGTCGTCACGAACATCGTGATCTTCGACATTTCAGGCACCGGCAAAACTTCGGCCGAGATCTGTGCGACTTTAAAAGAAAAAGGCATCCTCGCGATCGGATTCGGGAACGCGATCCGGATGGTGACGCATTGTGACGTCTCGGGCGAGGACATCGAAAGGACGTTGGTTGCGTTCAGGGATGTTGTAGCTTGATATTTGTTTCCCGCAAAGTCGCAAAGACGCAAAGCGGAGAAGATTACTTTTTGCGATGATTGCCTGAAAAGGACTTTACTTAGCTTCTTCTTTGCGGCTTTGCGGGAGATCTTCTTTCTTATGAACATCGACGAGCTGCGAGAATTTTGCCTGTCGCTTCCTCACGTGACCGAGGATGTTAAATGGGGACAGGAGCTGTGCTTTTGCGTCGGCGAAAAGATGTTTTGCGTGACCGGTCTTGAGCCAGCTGAGGGCCTCAGCTTTTCGTTCAAGTGCACGCCCGAAAAATTTGCCGAGCTGACCGAATCAGTAGGCATCGTCCCCGCCCCGTACGTCGCCCGCTACCATTGGGTGCTCGTCAAAGATCCCGCCGTTCTATCAGAATCTGAGATCAAGAAGCTCATCCGCAATTCCTACGAAATGGTCTTTGACAAACTCCCAAAAAAGATAAAGAACGATCTTTAATTCCGACCATCGATCAGTAGTTCACACAAGATTCCCGCCAATTTAATACCTGTGTAAGTAATTCGCAACTAGTTGTTCAAAGACGGCAGTTACCCTCTCGGTTTGCAATCCACAATTTTTATGTGAACCGGGCAGAACGTTCTCCCTCACGTCTGCTCCAGATAACCGATCACTAACTCAGGTAAAAACATGGAATCGAAACTAAGACCCCTTTTTATAGTGGTGAGCGCTGCCGCGTTCGCTCTTGTTTTTCTTTTAATGCCTGTGCATCTAGCGGCGCAGTCGGAAACCGCCGCCGTCGTTGGTACCGTAAAGGACTCCAACGGTGCGGTGGTCTCCGGTGTCGCTGTTACGCTAAAAAACACCGGCACAGGCATCACCGTGACAACGGCCACCGACTCGAAAGGTGACTATATCTTTAACAATGCCCGCATCGGGAACTACGAGCTGACCTTCACTGCAGATGGCTTTGACCGTACGGTCGCCGACAACGTCGTACTGACGATCAATGCCCGCCAGCGCGTGGATATCACGATGCAGGTGGCATCGGCAACCGAGACCGTATTCGTGACAGGCGCTGCCGAGTTGCTTGAGGTCGAGACCAGCGGACGCGGACAGGTGATCCAGCGCGAGCAGATCACGGCGCTGCCGCTTAATGGCCGTTCATACGCAAACCTTGCGCTTCTCTCTCCGGGCGTTCGCGAATCGCACACGAACAGTGCCGTCGGCGGCGGAGGCCGCGAGGCAGCTTTCAACGTCAACGGGCTTCGCGCGACGGTCAACAACTTTCTTCTTGACGGAACCGACAACAATGCCTACGGCACCAGCAACCAGAGCTTTTCGAGCCAGGTCGTACAGGTGTCGCCTGATGCGATCGCAGAATTCAAGGTCCAGACGAATACGTACAGTGCGGAATTTGGGCGTTCAGGCGGTGCGGTCATCAACGCTACATACCGAAGCGGTACAAACGACTTTCACGGAACTCTCTGGGAGTTTCACCGCAATACGGTCCTCAATGCCACCGGGTTCTTCAAGCCGGTAGGCGGAAAACCGCCCCTCATTCGTAACCAGTTCGGATTCACGTTCGGTGGGCCTATTATCAAGGACCGTACGTTCTTTTTCGGCGACTACGAAGGCTTTCGCCAGATCCAGAAGGACCTCGTATTCTCGACGATCCCGACGCTGGCACAGCGGCAGGATCTCAAGTGCCGGTCCGGCACGCCAGATCCAGTTCGGATTGAAATTCTCGTTCTGATCGAACGATCATTCACGCGGCATCGGTCGTCCCGTCCGGTGCCGTCCTTTTTCACATTCACAAAGTAATCTGGATACTAAGACCTATGCGTTCAAGAACAATCATTTCCCTTGCCCTAATGCTTCTTTTTACCGTGAGCGGATCCGCTCAAACAGCAAAACCATTCAGTATTGAGGGCCATCGAGGCTCACGAGGCCATCTGCCTGAGAACACGATCCCGTCATTCATAAAAGCGATAGAACAGGGAGCCGACACGCTCGAGCTCGACCTTGTCGTCAGCAAGGACGGAAAGCTCGTCGTCTCGCATGAGCCCTGGTTCTCATCCGTGATCTCCACCGACCCAAAAGGCAACCGGATCACAAAAGAGAGTGAGCGGGAACATAACATCTTCAAGATGACGTACGCCGAAATACGAAAGTACGACGTCGGGTCGATCGGTAACGAGGGATTTCCGGACCAGAAGCCGATGAAGGTTCATAAGCCGCTGCTTGACGATGTTTTCAAGGAGATCGAGCGGTACATTTCGAAGAACAAGCTTCCGCGTGTTCGGTACAACATTGAAATAAAGTCGAACCCGAAGGAAGACAACGAATTTCAGCCCGTTCCATCGGTTTTCGCCAAGTTGGTCTATGATGCAGTGCTCGCACGAAAGCTGGAAAAACAAGTGATCATCCAATCCTTTGATCCGAGGCCGCTGCAGGAGCTGCGTAAGATGCCGGTCACGCTTCCTCTGGCATTCCTTACCGGCAGCCCGACAAAGACCGCGGCGGAAAATCTTGAGTGGCTCGGCTTCGTACCCGATACATATAGCCCGCATTTCTCTCTGGTCAATGAGGAACTTATAAAGTTCTGCCGCGAGAAAGGCATGAAGATCGTACCGTGGACGGTCAACGAGTCCGCCGACCTGGAGAGAATGAAGACATTCGACCTTGACGGCATCATCACGGATTACCCCGACCGTGCGGTGAGGGTGTTCGGCAAATGATCGGGCACTAATGACAAAAGCGGGAAATTCGATAGAATTATCCCAATGATCATCGCTATCGACGGGCCGTCCGGTGCGGGTAAATCGACACTGGGCAAGATGCTCGCTAAA
>JAUCQE010000457.1 GCA_030372865.1 Pyrinomonadaceae bacterium | reverse complement strand
GGCGTACGATTGAGGGAAAGGAGTTAGATGATGACGCAAGCGACGAAAATGAACACACAGGGACAGGGCGGAAAGGATCTGCTGAAGGCATTTTGGGAGAAAGGATTTGAACGAGACCTTTCGGCTGCTTCTCTCGTGCTCGGACGGGAACAGCCGGAGCTTCAGCAAATGCTGGATGGCGAACTGGAAGTCGACGACGACCTCGAAATGAAGATGCGCGGGATCGCAAACGAGCGAGGGATCGAATTGAACGAGACCGGAAAAGCTTAGATCAATCGCATTCAAAAAAAGCGGGCCGGCCTGGTAGCGAACCAAGCCGGCCCAAAGTTTTTAGCAATCGATCAGTTCGACGTATCTGTCTGGCGACTGCCGTTCGGCTTACGATATGACGGAATGTTTATCGTATCCATGTCGCCCTCGGAAACGCCGTAGGGTTTAATAACGGTCTTCGACCGTGATTGCGCCTGAATACCGTCGGCGGCGATCACTGGCTTGTGGACGATGCTGACGACCGGCGGCCGGACCGTCTGCTGCGCCGCGATCTTTTTGTACACCGTCAACGCCTGTGCCACGATCTGGTCCATGTTGTAGTACTTGTAGGTCGCAAGGCGGCCAACGAAATGAACGTGCGGCAGTTTCTTGGCAAGCGACTGGTACTTTCGGTAAAGCTCGGTGTTTTCTTTCTTCGGGATCGGATAATACGGGTCGCCGTCTGCACGGGGAAACTCATAGACGATGCTCGTTTTCTTGTGCGATTGCCCGGTCAGGTACTTGAACTCCGTGACCCGTGTATATGCCTGTTCGTTCGGATAGTTCACGACCGGAGCAGACTGGAAGACTTCAGTGTCGTGAGTCTCGTGCTTGAACTCGAGCGAACGATAGGGAAGTATTCCGTATTCAAAATCGAAGTAGGAATCGATCGGGCCCGTGTATATCATCTCGTTGAACGAGACCTCTTGCTGGATGTCGCGATAGTCGCAATTCAGCGCAATCGTGATCCGCGGATTGTCGAGCATTTTTTCGAACATCCGCGTGTAGCCGTGCCGCGGCATCGCCTGATACCGGTCGGTGAAATAGCGGTCGTCGCGGTTCGATCGAGTCGGCACGCGTGCGGTAACGCTTGCGTCGAGTTCAGACGGATCCATGCCCCACTGCTTTCGCGTGTAGTTCTTGAAGAATTTTTCGTAAAGTTCTCGCCCAACAGCGTTTACGACCACATCCTCCGAGGTCATGATCGGTTCGCGTTTTTCACGAAGCTTTTCATAGAACTCCGTGACCTCATGCGCGCTCAGCTTTAGTCCGTAGAGCTTGTTGATCGTATCAAGATTTATCGGGATTGGGACCAGCATTCCATCGACGGATGCGAGCACGCGATGTTGGTATTCACGCCATTCGGTAAAGCTGCCGAGATAATTGAAAACGTCGAGCGAATTGGTATGAAAGATATGCGGGCCGTATTTATGTATAAGAATACCGTCGTCATTATAAAAATCGTACGCGTTGCCGCCGATGTGGGGCCGTTTGTCGCAGATAAGTACCCGCTTGCCGGAACCGTTTGCCAACCGCTCAGCTAAAACACAGCCGGCAAATCCGGCGCCAACTACCAAATAATCAAACATCTTTCCTCCTTGTTATGCGGCAGCGTCCGCGCGCTGCGCGAACACACCGGAAGCGGGACGCACCCCGCCGGCTTTTTGATTGACGACTGCTTGGATAAGGTCGTCCATCGACCTGAAAGTTTTGTCCCATGACCTGTTTGCCAGGAACCGGTCGACCTCCGCGAGACGCCGCTCGCGATTGCCCGATGCGGCAAAAAATATAGAATCGACAAAATCTTCGGCGGAACCGGCGATCTGTACGAGCCCCATCTCGCCGTACGGCCGGACGACGTCCGCGATAGGCGTCGAAACCACCGGAAGGCCTGCCGCGAGATATTCCGGTGTTTTCGTCGGGCTGATGAACTCCGTCGCTTCGTTGAGGGCAAAGGGCATCATTCCGACGTCCCAACCGGCAAAGTACTTCGGGAGTTCGGAATAGTCCTTCATGCCGAGGTAGTGAATGTTACCGGCTTTGGGGAGCGATGCCTCGTCGATCTTGACGACCGGACCTAGCATTATGAAACTCCATTCCGGCCGCATGCGTGCTGTATCCGACACAAGATCGAGGTCGATGCGCTCGTCTATCACGCCGGCGTAGCCGATCCGCAACCTGGGAAGGTCAGCCTGTTCGGGCATTTCAGCGGCAATGGCTCTGGCTTTTCGAAAATGCTCGGCGTCGATGCTTGAAGCGAACTCGTAAACCGCACGGTGACGGTCGCATTTCGCCATATAGAGGCTGTGGCCGCCGGTAAATACCATGTCGGAGCGGCTTAGCAGTTCTTCTTCCTTCTCCACCAACCGCGGAGAAGCGAATCGGAATTTGCTGAGCTCGTCCATGCAGTCATAGACGACTGCGGACGGGGCCAACCCGGCCGCCCAATCGAGCATGAGCGGCGTGTAGAACCAGGTGACGGCGTTATTCATGTCCCAGTCGGCGGCGAGGGTATCGATTAACTTTCGCATCACGTCGTCGTCGGTTGCGTCGGCTTGCGACAGCTTTGGAACACACCTGATGACATTGCCGTCAAGGCGGGAGTAGAGCCAGGACGTC
>JAUCQE010000456.1 GCA_030372865.1 Pyrinomonadaceae bacterium | reverse complement strand
ACATTCTGTCGGTTTCGGCGGTTGGCTCGCTACAGGAGCAATACGCACCGACGGATATGGTGATCCCCGATCAGTTCTTTGACCGAACGCGTGCCCGAGCACAGGAATCGACGTTCTTCGGCGAAGGCATCGTCGGGCACGTTACGTTCGCTCATCCGGTTTGCGATGAGCTTGGCGATATTCTCGAAGCGTCGTGCAATGAGGTCGGCGTAAAGGTTCACCGCGGCGGTACATATCTCTGCATGGAAGGCCCGGCGTTCTCGACCAAAGCCGAATCAATGGTCTATCGCCAGTGGGGAATGGACATCATCGGCATGACAAACCTTCAGGAAGCAAAGCTTGCCCGCGAGGCCGAGATCGCCTATGCGACGCTTGCCCTGGTCACCGACTACGACTGCTGGCACGAAGGGCACGATGACGTAACCATAGACATGGTCGTCGAATACCTGAACAAAAACGTTCGCAACGCTCAGCTTATCCTGAAAGACGCGGTCAAACGCGTCGCCGCTAAGGAAACGCCGAACCAATACAGCGACGCGATCAAGAACGCCATCTTCACCGCCCCTGACCACTGGCCCGCGGAAACGGCGAAAACGCTCGAGGCGATCATTGGTAAGTACGCTCCGAAGTAGTCTATCGCCCGGCGACGCGAGTAAACTAAATCGCGTCGCCGGGCATCTTTAGTACGTTATGAAAAGGTCATTTTTGGCAATTTTCGCATTTATCCTCCTGTTCGGCGTTCCCGCTTTTGCTCAGCGAAACATCGATCCTGCGATCGATCGCGATCCGCTGCTCGAGGCCGACGCTAGAAAGAATTTAGACGTCGCCTGGCAAGGCTTTGGACCCGCCAGAAAAGCTTACAAGCAGGTCCTGTTGAGGTTTGAGGAGACGTTTGCCGCTTACCCCGAATTCTCGAAGATGGATGAATTTCTCTATCTTGCCGGAATGAGCAGCTATTATCTTTCAAGGAACGAAGGCAAGCAGAAGGTCAACCTGAAGATAGAAAAGGAACGGGAAAAGTATTCCCCAGAGAAATTGCGACAGGATGCAGTTGCGTATTTCGCGTTAATGCTTGAGAGGAACCCGCAAAGTCCCTACAAAGATGAGGTGACAAAAATAATGCAGGAACTCCAGGCAAAGAAATGAACCTTAACCAAGCAACCATTTATTGTGCAAAAACAGTTGAGACGGCCGAGTTTTTCCAGAAACTCGGCCTTCGGCTTATTGTCGATTCCCTTCCGCGTTACGCCCGTTTGGAATGTCCCGACGGCGAATCGACGCTTTCGATTAACATTGCAGACGAAGCCCCGACCGCGAACCAGATCGTCCTTTATTTCGAATGCGATGACGTCGATGCAGAGGTCGCCAGACTGAAATCGCTCGGCCTCGAGTTCATTCAGGAACCGCGCGACGAGCAATGGCTTTGGCGACAAGCCTACCTGAAAGACCCGAACGGCAACAAGATATGCCTGTTTCACGCCGGCGAGAATCGCAAAAATCCGCCTTGGCGTGTAAAATGATGGATTGCTGTCTGCATTCCATCATTTTCGGAGAAGTCTTTAATAAATGTCGTTAACTGTAGTAGGATCGGTTGCCTTTGACGCGCTTGAGACGCCCTTTGGCAAACGGGATAAAGTATTGGGAGGTGCGGCTACGCACTTTGGCCTTTCTGCCAGCTTTTTCACAGAGGTGAATGCGGTCGGCGTGGTCGGTGGTGATTTCACCGACGCTGAATGGGACGTTTTCAAACGCCACCACATAAACACGAGCGATATCGAGATCATTCCCGACGGCAAGACGTTCTTTTGGAGCGGCCGTTACGATTACGATATGAACACGGCCCACACGCTCGATACGCAGTTGA
>JAUCQE010000455.1 GCA_030372865.1 Pyrinomonadaceae bacterium | reverse complement strand
ACCCTGCTCGCCGCAGTCAAGACGGCCGTTGGGCATCTCGACCGACATGAACATGAGATTCTTGAAAACCGAAACGTCGCCCTGTCCGCCCGGGCAGACCATTGACGTAAGCAGTTTGGCGTCTGTGGGGTTCGAGATGTCGTAGATGTTCATCCCCCAGAAATTGCCGAGAAACAGGTGATTTCCCTGGAAGGCCATGTCGGAATTCGCAAACGCAAGGCCCGCGATGGTCATCCGCATGTTCGCCGGAACCATGTTCGGGTCAGGAATACCGAGCGAACCTAGGGCCGTGCCGACTTTCGGGGCATTAGGATCTACGCCGAGCTGGAACGCGTCCGGCTTTTTCAGCAGGGAAACGTGCTTTAGGCCGAAGGAGATCTCACCGGCATCAAACAAGCCCGCTTTCAGTTTGGCTCGCGGATCGTTTGCATTCGCACCTTTCATGCCCGCCGGAAGCGGCTGGGCAGCAGGCGGGTTTTGCGCCTGTACGGCGGCCGCAAAACACGCAAACGTCAAAAGGGAAAGTGATATAAGACGTGTTGCAAAGGGTTTTATTCGTTTCATCGTTTTTCTTCTACGGTTTTTTGCCAAGTAAAGTTTCCATTGTCTTGATCTCTGCACGCTGGCCGCTGTCAACGTCGGAAGCAAAGTTAAATAGCTCAGCATCCTGGCCGGTGCCCGCTGTATCGAAAAGGTCTTTCACCATCGCGAGTGCGCCCTCGTGATGCTGGATCATGCCGGAAAGGAACAATCGGTCGAATTCGGCTCCTTTAGCGTTTCGGAGGGCTTCCATCTGCTCTTCACTCAGCATTCCCGGCATTTTCATCAGGCCGTAGGAAGTCTTTGCAGTATGGCCGTGACCGTCTTGCTTGCTGCCCATGGTCAGGGACTGTCCGCGTGCGGTCAGCCAACGGCGCATAAATGCCATCTCATCTTCCTGAGATTGGCTGATCCGCGAACCAAGCAGCCGGATATCTTGATTTTCAGTGCGTTCTTCGATCAAGGCAGTCATCTCTACCGCCTGAGCGTGGTGCATGATCATACCCTGCATAAACTCGACGTCTTTGACCGAAACCGGCGGCAACTGTGCACGCGTGTCGGGCGGCAGGCGAAGTGTCGGTTGGCCCGGAGCACCCGGCCGGACAATGACAGCACCATCCGAGCCCGAGCTTTGACCAAACGCTGTCGAGGCCGTAAACACAAAGGCGACTGCGATCATCAACTGCAATTTCTTGATCATAATGTGTTTTTGCGACGAAGCATACGTGTGATCGCCGTTTGCGAAATATACCAGATGTCTGTTTCCAGGCTTAGGCGTCAGAAGCCAGACCGATATGTTGGATGCAGAAAATACTCTGAACTACCGACTCGCATCAAATAATGTCCGGTTCGGTGGTCAAACACCTAGGATATTGCCGCCAACGAAGTTGAGATACGCAGAAAAGTTGTAAAAGTTCAAAGTAAAACGGCTTGCAGGAAGCGACGGAATCCCGTCGTAGAAGCCCAAAAATCGAAAGGGCGGCCTTGCTGGACCGCCCGGTGAAATTATATGTGTGGAGGCGGCGATCGGAATCGAACCGATGAATAAAGGTTTTGCAGACCTCTGCCTTACCACTTGGCTACGCCGCCGCAAACGAAAGGATAAACGATCAAGGCGAAAGGATAAAGCTGAGAACACGGACTGTCTCGGTTATCCTTCCGCCTTCAAATTCTGGAGCGGGAGACGAGGGTCGAACTCGCGACTTCAACCTTGGCAAGGTTGCGCTCTACCACTGAGCTACTCCCGCTTAGCAAATAGTTATTTTACCGTCCGGCAGAACATTGTCAAGTACCGTGGGCGAACTTTATCTCATCGTAAACAATCCGACACGAAACTACAGCCGAACTTTAACAACCGCCGACTAATTGCTGACTGTAATGTCTTTAATGAAACTCCAGTCACCGCTCGCACCGATCTTTATATTGCCGATACGCTTATTCGCGATAACCATATTCGCCGGATACCAAAGCGGATACAGCGGCAAGTCGCGGCTGACCATTTCCCAGGCTTGCTGATAAAGCTGCTTTGCCTTCTCCTGATCAAGTTCGTTTATAGCGGCCTCTACAACCCTATCGACCTCCGGGTTGTTGTAGCGACTGCGGTTACAGCAGGAAACTCCGGGACCAGGGATCTTAGCTGACGTAAACAGGTCTTTGAGAAAGATCGGATCTTGATTGCCGCCGACCCAAACGCCGGTGTTCATCTGAAAATCGCCCTGCGCAAGCTGGGTCCGAAGGGTATTAGAATCGAGCGTAACGATCTGCACATTGAGTCCGACGGCGAGCAAAGAGCTGTGGATCGCCTGCGCGAAACTGCTATAGGCTGCATTACCAGCCGCGAACTTGAACACGATCGGTTCGTTTTTATATCCAGCTTCTTGAAGCAGCTGTTTCGACTTTTCGGGATCGTATGTATATACGGTACCCGGGGTATATGCCCATGAGCCCTCCGGCAAAATTGAGTTCGCCTTTTTTGCCTGTCCCGAAAGCAATTCATTGATGATCTTATCTCGATCGATCGCGTACCCGATCGCCTGGCGAACCTTAACATTGTTCAGCGGTGCGGAGGAGGTGTTCATCCCCAAATATTGGATATTCGAGCCATCAAACTGTTCAACTTTGAGGTTCGACAGCCCGCCCATCGCCTTTATCGAATCAGGCGGTAGGTTAGACGGAAGCGGGGCAAGATCGACGCCTCCGGTCTGTAGTTCGGCCTGAAGTGCACTCGCGTCGGCGATAGTTTTGATCCTCAGCTTCTGCACTTTTGGGGCACCTTCCCAATAGTCCGGATTTGCTTCGAGTTCGACGGTGTTCTGCGACTGATCGAAACTTACAAACTTGAATGGGCCGGAGCCGACAGGCTGAGTACGCTGTTGGGCAACAGTCCCTTCCGGAATGATCGGGATCGCAACAAGATTAGAAAGTAGCTGGTTCTTCAATGTCGGCTTCGCGATGTTGAAAACGACGGTCGAAGCATCGGGCGTGTCTATCGAGTTGATATGAGGGATCGAGTCTTTACCGACCGTGTCATAAAACGCAAATCGTTTATAGCCGTTGCTTTTGAAAAGCTCGTCGAAGGTGTACCTTACGTCCGCCGAGGTGAAGGCTTTGCCGTTATGAAATTTGACACCGTCGCGTAAAACGAAAGTGATGGCTTTGCCGTCATCTGAGGTTCGAATCTCTTTCGCGAGTTCGCCGGTATAATCAAAGCTTTCCGTCTTGCGCACAAGCGTATTGAGCAGAAGATTGCGAACGCGGTCCGCGGCAGAATCGGATTTGTCCGACGTCAGCGTGTCGAAGCCTGAAAATGGCTCGGGAAGAGCAACCGTAACGTATTCGCTGTTTGCACGCCGACACGAAAGAGAAATAAAGATAATTACGAGAACGGAACAAGTAAGTAATTTCTGCAACGGTAAATCCTCCGAGATTCTATTTGAGGCGTTCTTTAATAGCGGCGATCTCAATTGAGATCTCATCGAGCCGTTCTTCACTGAACGGAAGCGGGGGAGAGAGTTTTCTTTTTAGATCAAATATTCTTTCCACCGATACATCTACCAGTGATTCTGCGATCTCACAGGATCGAACTGCTTCGAGCACGGCGTGGTAGCCTTCGCGTATCGCATCGGTGCCAGCGCAGATCGCGATCATGTCTTCGCCCGCAAGAAACGCCATTTTGCAGGCCTCTGCCATCCCATAATTCCTAACGATGGCACCCATTTCCATGTCGTCCGTTATCGTCACGCCGTTGAACCCGATCTGCTCGCGCAAGAGGTTCTTCACACATTTATAACTTAGCGACGAAGGTAAAAGTCTGCCATCAGGGTCTTTTTCCTGCAAGTCCGCGTTCGGAAATGCCGCGTGAGCGACCATTACCATTTCCGCTTCCGGCTCCTTCAGGAGCGTCCGATATGGCAAAAGGTCGAACTCCCCGAGTTCCGATGTGTCAAGGCGGACAGTGGGAAGCTCCTCATGCGAATCGACCTCCGCCCCGCCGAGCCCGGGGAAATGTTTAAGGCAGCCGATAATACCTGCTTTTCGCTGTGCCTCAAGGAACGCTCCTGCAAGTTCGATGACCTGAGCCGGTGAACGTCCGAACGCACGAGACTGAAGGCCGTTCTGGAATTTCGACCGATCTTCGTCGACTACGTCGACCACCGGTGCGAAGTTCATATTGAACCCGAGGATCTTAATGGTCTCGGCGACCAATGAGGCGAAATGGGCAACCTCCGCACAGTCACGGAATCGGTCGGCTGCCGGCATCGGTTCCATGATCCTGCGAAGACGATCCACAAGGCCCCCTTCCTGATCAAGACTCAAGAATGGTTGAATCTCGAGCGCGTTCGTAACTCCATCTAGCAAACGCCGAGTCTGCTTTCGCTCACGAATATTGCGGGAGAAAAGACATACGCCGCCGGGCTTGATCTCATTCAAAAGACTCACGGCCGACGCATCTAACTCCGACCCCGGCAGGCCGATAAAAAAGAGTTGGCCGACCTTTGTTTCAAGCGGAAGATCTGCAATTTCTGGTAGTTCCATTGTCCTGCGCGCTTAATCTATTAGATAAGGTTTCGAG
>JAUCQE010000454.1 GCA_030372865.1 Pyrinomonadaceae bacterium | reverse complement strand
TTCGGAACTCGTCGGCAGCGTCAGATGTGTATAAGAGACAGCGTTAACGCTCTGGCGGAAGCATCGGGACTTAAGAAGACCGATGTTAAAGGCATGTTTGACACCCTTGCGGAACTCGCCGCAAAAGAGGTCAAGAAGAACGGTGAATTCACCGTCCCCGGCTTCGGCAAGCTTGTAAAAGCTACCCGCAAGGCTCGCGAGGGCCGCAACCCCGCAACCGGCGAAGTTATCAAGATCCCGGCCAAGACGACCGTCAAATTCCGCCTCGGAAAGGCAATGAAAGACGCCGTCAGCTAAGCAACAGTTTAAGCCTTGTCTGCTTAAGTCTAGTGCCGATAAACCCCTATGTTTATCGGCACTTTTCTCGTTTTCCGCCCTTCGCGAAATTTCTCACAATCCCTAAAAAAAAATGGTGACAAAGTTAGCACTTTTTGTTAACATTCCATTACAAAGTGAGTTTGGATACGCCCCCTGCGTTTGTCTGCAACATTAGAGTTGAAAAATTCAACGAAATAGATAAGGGGAATCTTTCGAAGAATAGATTTCCCGGGGGAGTTTACTATTCACACGTTTGGAGTGTTTTCTAGTGTTAGATAAAGAAAAATACGAAGAAGGAGAACTTAAAGTGGCAGCAGCTAAACCAATGACTCTGCAAGACAGGATCCTGCAGATCGATCATATTCAAGCCCGCCGTTTTGCAAAATTGTCGGGCGATGCGATGGATATCGCGGCAGAGGGTATTATCAGACACCTTCGCGCATGTGTGCGAATGGATGTCAACCCCGATGCTTCGGCGGTTCGTGAGATCATCGACGACGCTCTCAACGGCCGAAGGGTTTTTGCCGAAACTTCCAACGACCTTCTGGCCGCCTAGTTTCGAACTTCCAGTTTTATTAGCAATATATATTCGCCGCCGATATTCTGGCGGCTTTTTTCTTTTTAAAGTCCGAGCCCCGGCCGCAGCTTCACCCGATAAAGCGTGTGCCCGCCGATCATCTCGCCCGCGTCAAGTTCATACCAAAGCTGCAGCCTTGAGAGGTCCGTGTTCTCTGCGTTCTCAACGACCACGTAATGCAGCAGCGGATGCGTCGCCTGCTTAACGCCAAACGTCTGTATGTATTCGCCGTAACGTTTGACCTCGTCCGCGATCTCGGCATACGTCAGCGGCTTTGCGTCGCTGCTCAGGCGGTCGGTGTGCCGGCCCCAACCAAACAATGCGATCTGCGAAACAAAATCGCGCTTGAGCAGATAGTCAAGACCCTTTTCGTCGACGTTCGAATAATAAAGCTGCTGGTAATACCTCTCTTTGCTTTCTTCCCACGAAAGCCCCGCAAATACATGCTGGTGCCTTGCCCACAAAACATTTTGCGGCATAACGGTCGGCAGGTCGTCAGCGACGATGCCGTCAAATGAGAGCACCGTCTGACGATGCCTGTCCGGCGCGTTCCCCGCCAGTTCCTCAAGCCGCTTCGCTATCGGCAAAGCCTTGTCGCGATGGTCGTTCGCCCAATCAAGCACGCGAACCGTATAGTGGCATTCGACAACGCCCCAGATCACAGCAATAAATGTGATCGCTGCACAGGCCAACTTTGGAAGCACACGTCCCTGCCCGAACCCTGAATTCCACAGTGTTCCGATGGCCGCAAACAGCGACAACGCCGCTACGTAGTTACCTATGAAGACCTGGTAGTGGATCGGCTGCAAGGACCGGCCCGTGATGATCTGTTGGTTAAATAGCACGAACGGCACGACCGCAAGTGCCAGCGTGAAGAGCACACGCCGGTCGCGTATCTCGACCCATTTCAAGGCCATTCCGGCGATCACCAACACCAGCACGGCGAATGCGACGTACTCCGGAAAGCGGAAAAGGTCAGGTGCACGCGTATGGACCAAAAGCTGGACGTGGTCCATCGTGTCCGACCGCTGCGACAAAAGATATGCGTATGGAATGAGCGTCAGCACACAGCCGACACCCAGCGTCGTCAGCACGCGAAGATCCCGCTTCCATCCCTCCGGCCGTTCCGCAAGCCACACCGCAAACACACACGCGAGGAACGCCGCCGCCGTCGTCCACACATAGAAATAGCTGTAAACCGTATAGGCAAAACACCCGATGCCGAGCAGGATCAACAGCGTCTGCCGCCTTTCACTGCCGGGCTCGCCCTCGCCGTCTTTCGTCCCCAACAGCTTCCAGACAACGCCGACCAGCACAAAGAACGCCGGGAATGCCATCGCGGGAATGTACCGCCTAAAGCCCGGGAAATATGGATATGAAAATCCGTCGAACAATACCTCGAGTATCGCTCCCTCGCCGGACGCCAGCGTGCCGAAAGCAAAGACCCCGAGCCCCGCCGCCATTCCGAACCACGGGTCGCCCGTTAACCGTCCGATGAACCAGAACACCGCAAGTGCCGCCAAAAAGCCCGCGATCACACCCGACAGCGTCATCGCCCACGGCGCGCCGATACCGAAGATCCTCGCCGGGATCGCCAGCGTGTACGGTGCCGCAAATTGGATCGAGAATAGCGACTCGGGCTGAGGCGTGTTCTCCGAATCGTCGCGGCCCGTGTACGGGTCGTTCTTCCGCGGCCGGCCGTCGATCAGTGCCCGCACGTACGCCGCGTATGCGACCTCGTCGATGTCATTGTACGCGTAGTGGCCGTTCCATTCATCGCCCCGCTCATACCACATCTTGAGCTGTGGATACGAGCAAAAGAAAGCAAGAAATAGACCGGCAATAACGCCGAACCGCCAACGAAGCCTCATAGTTTTTATCTATTAAAAAAGACGGAAAAGTATGTCGCCTTTTATTCTGCGACATATGCCGGAATGTGTCCAACCGGCCGCCGCAGGCAAAAAGCCCGCACCGCTGTGGGGCGGCACGGGCTTCTCCGGTGCGGGCGTTGAAAATTTGCGTGCTAGCTCGAGAGCCAGCGAGCGATATTTGTCCAGGTTTCGGTCCCGCCGATCCAGAGCCTGATCGGGAACGACGCGACAAGGATCACGGTGCCGGCAAGAAAATTGAGATTAAC
>JAUCQE010000453.1 GCA_030372865.1 Pyrinomonadaceae bacterium | reverse complement strand
TTCGGAACTCGTCGGCAGCGTCAGATGTGTATAAGAGACAGTCGCATCCGTTACGCCGAGGCTTTACGGCGATTACCCGATCCAGTTCCGCGAGGTCGTCATCAGGCACGCGAAGAAGAACAACATCGACCCGCGTTTCATACTGGCGATAATGAAGCAGGAAAGTTCGTTCCGTGCGAACGCCAAATCGCCGGCGGGTGCACGCGGCCTGATCCAGCTCGTTTACGACACGGCGATCAAGTACAAGGACGAGGCGAAGTATCCGCGGCTGCAGCCGGACGACCTTTACGACCCCGAGACGAACATCGCCATCGGCTCGATCTACATCCGCACGCTTAAGGACGAATTCGGCGGCATGTACGAAGCGATCGCGGCGAGCTACAACGCCGGCGAGGACAACTCGGCACGCTGGCTTGCCCGCACGCAGCCGAAGGAACCGGGCGTTTTTGCCGCGGAAGTGGGCTTTGCGGAGACCAAGAACTACGTTTTCAAGGTGATGAACAACTACCGCGTTTACCGCGAATTGTACGACGAGAGCCTTAACAGACGCTGAAAACACGGCAGAAATAAAAAAAGTGCCCTGCCGCACGGCGGGGCTTTTCTTTTGTTCGTAAGGGGTTACGCCCTTCGCTGCGGCTTTGCACGAAATAGGGCAGTAAAACCAGCCGAAGTGTGTGATAGGCTACATTCAAGCCTTAAATAAGGGACTCTTCCGACACACTAACGGAAAACCTTCATTTACAATGAAGCGGCAGGGTCCACGGTTTCCGGTCAGGTCTCATCCGCTACGGACTTCACCAAAATGTAATGGAGAAGTAACGTGGCAAGATTCACCATAACGCAAGACGAACGTCTACACTCGATGCTCAAGGCCACCGAAAGGACGGCGAGGCTTTGGGAGACGGAGATCGTGAAATTCCGCTGCCCGCGGCACGGATGCCCGGCTCATCTCTGGATAACGGCGAAGGACGGATCGGGCGATCATCTTCATACGGACACCGCAGCGGTCGAGGCGTGCTGCCGCGATTTCTTTGAGTTCTGTTTGCGTGCCCTTAACTCGATACTGGACACGGAACCGCAGAAGCAATATCACATTCCCACGGTAAACTCCCAGTCCGCATCCGGCACAGCCTGAGACGGCAATTCCCCCAAGCTCTACATCAGTACAAATTTTCGGGCGGCCGAAATTTATCTTGCAGGTTAACCACGTAAGGTTTATACTCGCGAGGTCTTTTGGCAGTGCTGTACGATGAGGTGACCCCGACCGCTCCCTTTATCAATAAATCGCGATCGGCTCCCGTCAACCCGCTGCCAGCTTTGTGAAACGGCGTCGTTGCCGCTTTACATTCGCATACTCTTACAAATACAAGAACGGAGATTACTCCCTATGTCGATCCCTCACTCGTCGCTGTCGTCTGTCGTCTGTTGCCTTATAGTCATCGTTGCGTGCCTTTTTGCGGCAATCGCTCTGTCTCTTATACACATCTGACGCTGCCGACGAGTTCCGAA
>JAUCQE010000452.1 GCA_030372865.1 Pyrinomonadaceae bacterium | reverse complement strand
CAGCGCTGTCTCGTGGGCTCGGAGATGTGTATAAGAGACAGACATAATGCGCGGAAAGGAACTGCGATTCGAATTCGAGGTCGTGAAATCCGAAGAGCCCGCCGCGGCCGAATAATACCCTGAATGCCTGCGTATTCGATCTTTTACTCGCCGTATTACTACGCCGACATCGGCGAAGGCCACGTTTTCCCTATTCGCAAATTCGAACTCGTGCGGGACCGGTTGTTGGAAGAAGGAACGCTTTCGCCCCACGAGCTCTTCGAACCCGAACCGGCCGCGGTTGAGGATCTCCATCTTGTGCACACGGAAGATTACATCTCGCGGCTCGTCGCCGGCGAGTTGACGGCGAAAGAGGTTCGAAAGTTAGGGCTTCCGTGGTCGCAGTCGCTGGTAAGACGTTCTTTCCACGCGATCTCCGGCACGATAAACGCGGCCCGCCGGGCGATCGAGGAGGGTGTCTCTTCAAACCTCGCCGGCGGAACGCACCATGCGTATCCCGACCGCGGCGAAGGATTCTGCGTCCTGAACGACGTTGCCGTTGCGATACGCGTGCTGCAGCGGGAGAAGCTGGCCGACCGGTTTTTGATCATTGATTGCGATGTGCATCAGGGCGACGGGACCGCCTTTATCTTCAAGGATTCGCCAGAAGTGTTTACATTCTCAATGCACGGAGCGAAGAATTATCCGCTCTTCAAGCAAACGTCCTCGCTCGATATCGAACTTCCCGACGGCACGGCCGACGAAGAGTATCTGCAGACGCTCGAACATGCTCTCGGCCACATCCGCATGCACGAACCGGACATTATTTTCTATCTCGCCGGGGCCGACCCATACGAGAAAGACAAACTCGGCAGGCTGAAGATAACGATGGAAGGGCTCCGCAAGCGCGACGAGACGGTGATGCGATTCGCGAGATCGCTCGGCGTGCCTTTTGTAACGACGATGAGCGGCGGATATGCCGCCGACATCGCCGACACGGTGGAGATCCACTGCAACACGATCCGAGCCGTGAAGGACGTATTTTTTGACAACCGAGCGGCCGTTGTGGCACCGTGATTCGAAACCTCAAATGAACAAGGGACTTCGGATAGCACTAACCGGTTTTATGGGCGTCGGCAAATCAAGCGTCGCCCGCCACCTTGCGTCGCGATTGAAATGCGACCGCATCGATCTCGATTCGTACATAGAAAAGACGACAAGACGCACGATCCCCGATATCCTGCGAAATGATGGCGAGCCGGCGTACAGGGTGATCGAAACGAACTGCCTGCGTGAAGTTTTGGAGAGAAGCAATTGTTCGCTGCTCTCGCTCGGCGGAGGAACCTGGACGATCGAACACAACCGGCAGATGATCCGCGA
>JAUCQE010000451.1 GCA_030372865.1 Pyrinomonadaceae bacterium | reverse complement strand
ACTCGTCGGCAGCGTCAGATGTGTATAAGAGACAGGTTCAGCGGCGTCACGTCCGTGCCGCTGTCGTTCGTCAATTGAAACTGCGAATAGCCGACGACGCCGAACTGATAGAGCTGCTTTCCGCCGTTCCTCACGAACGTCCTGCCAACGCCGTATTCAAACGTCACGTTGTTCCCCACCCGAACATCGCTGTTCAGCTTCTTGTGGTGTGCTTCCCAGACGCTCGAAGCGTTGATCTGCCACAGCCCGGTCTTTCCCGGGTTGTATGTGCCGCCCAGTGTGAACTGATGGCCCCAGTAGTCCGAGGTCGTGCTGTCCACGCCTGTCGGGGCATTCACGCCGTATGCCGCCCGCACTTTTCCTTTCTTCATTGCCCAGCCAAGGCTGATCGGTTCAATGTAGATATCGCCGATCCCGCCTCCGCCGATGTCGGCACCGATGCGGGGTATCGTCACCGCGGAACTCACGATCGGTACTGCGACGGAGGCCGAGTACGTGGCTCCAAGGATCTTTTTCTTCGGGGTGTAGGCAAACACATTCAAGTCGGCGACGAGATTCAGGTCAAAGTCTATTGGCGCTTCGTCCCCGTCCCTGTTCCTGAATGAATTAGTGGGGTAAATGACTAGAAAGTTTGCGTAGGTGAAGCCGGGTGCCGGCTGCTCCGCGGTGTTCAATCCGCGAAAACCGGGCAAGTACTGGCCCCTTTCCTGGCCCGCGACGGTCGCTGCAAATATCGCCGCGGCCGCAACCAAAATCAATATCGTTGAATATTTTTTCATTGCTTAACCTCCCCAAACGGATCTAAGGGCTGTTCGGGGGTCTCCCTGGGAGTATTCTCTCGATGATCACAAGCACGGGTAACTGTAATAACTTACAGGTCAGAGCATTCTTGTTAAGAACGAGCAAAAACCCGTATCCACGGCCCCTGCCGGCTACTTCCGCGGGAAGAGCGGCGTGACCGTCATGCGAAATCCACATCCCTCCGGACCGGTCGGGCCGCTGGCGGTCCAGCAGCGGAGGGTTCCTCCGATGCTTACCGGCTGCTTTCCGAAACGAACCAGCTTCGCGACCGAAAGGTGGAGCGGAACGTTCCATTGCTCCGCCTTCCAATCGTAGGTGGACTCGGTATTGAGCGTGAATGTCCACGCTGACTTGGTCCCGTACGAAACGAATGGCTGAAAATTGGTCAGGCTTACCGGCGGCCGCGTGTCGCTGCCCGCCACTGACCAGAAGTGTCCCATCAACGTCCCGACGGTCCACGGCCCTTGCTGCTTCAGGATCAGGAACGTCGGCCCGAGACTGAGCTTCTTGCTGCCGAGATATTGGTTCGTTGCCGTCGGGATCATCATTTGCGGCCCGATCGCCCAAATGACCGGTTCGGTCTTGTTCGGTGAAAAGAAAAATGCCTGCGTTATGTCGCCAAGCCCGAATTGGCTTGAACCGTCAGCGACCACATCCTGTTGGCCGATGATCGGAATGATGGTGCGCGAAATGAGGTTCCAGTCCTTGTTAAGTGTTATCGGGATCACCGGCTGAACGTTCAATGTCTGGCGAAAGCCATCGCCGTTCGGGCCCATGCCGAAATCCCAGTTGCTTTGAAACGGCAGGCTGATAAGCGACGAGACGGGATTGGACAGCTTCTTCGCCAATGCCGCCGCATCGTCCTGCGGGGTCTGTCGATCGCTGTTACGGAAAGATGTCTCCTTGGCGGGCAGCCGCGGGTCAAATGCCGGCTCGAAGAGCGCGGCCCGATCCGCCTCCGATATGCTGGCGGCGAACGTGGACTTTTTACTTTCTTTGCCCATCTCGACAGCTCCATCCGCCGATGTGGTCGCCTCGGCCTTTTCGGTTTCTGTTCCTTTCGTTTCCTGCTGGCCATAGATGCCGGTTGTCAGCATCCCCGCCAGCACCGAGGATAAAACAATGCTGAGCAAGCTGATTCTATTGATCATGATTCCGTTCTCCTGTCTGCTGAAAATTCCATTCGCTTTTTAGAGTGCTGCCTACGATACCAAGTCGGAACTGTCAAAAATTACAGGTCGAATGTCGGCCGATGGCTAAACAAAAACGGCCCCGGCCGGATCTCATTGACGCAAAGGTCTTCTGACGATTCGGCCTGGGTCGTACTCAGGTTCGATAGCCGTTTAGCTGACGGCTTCCAATACGGGCAATTGCCCTTCGCCGCGCAATATGCGCTCCGTCGGATAATAGAGCCGTAGAGCCATAAAGAACGGGCCGTCCGGTGCGGGCAGCCAGTTTGCCTCTTTATCCGCGCCGGGGGATTCGTGTTGAATGTAGAGCGTTATTCCACCGTCTTCATCGCGTATAAGATCAGGCAGCATCGGCGAATTTATCAGATAACGATTCAACGGGTTAGCAACCAGCAGGCTTTCAGGCAGCTTATACATCGTCAGCGACCAGAAGGCATGGACCGGCTTTTCTTGCCCCGGTTTGAACCTCAGCCTGTAGGCGTGGCTGCTGCCGTCGAGCGGGTTACCGTTCGAATCCAAGGTATAGGTCGGATACATCGCCTCTTCCTTCGAATTGCCGTAAATACCCAGGATCGCCGCCGCCATTCGATAAAGATAGTTGTTCTTCAAATGCTCTCTCGTGCCGAACATGTCGCCTGACGACACCTCGCCGGTATCTATTTTTGCCTTCTTGAAGTCTTCATATACTCGAAGGCCGTCGGACATTCCATCCTCGAGGGCCTGCCTTAGGTCAGCCGGAATTTGGGCGACGTCCAGGTGCTTTCCGGCGCCGACGCCGATCATCGCGAACCTGTTCATCAGTTCGATCTCTGACGGCACCGTCGGCGCGAACTGCAGGACGAAATTCAGGATATTGAAGAACTCGAGCGAAGTTCTTTGAT
>JAUCQE010000450.1 GCA_030372865.1 Pyrinomonadaceae bacterium | reverse complement strand
AAACCGGAGCCGAAGCTTATCGACCGGCTAGCGAAAGATACCTCCGGAAAAAAGATCGACCCGCTACCGGGTGACGACCCGGCGGCGATCGCCGAGACTATCCGGCTGGAGATTGTGCGATAGATTTGTGATGACGCAGGCTGCGGTAGAAATGATCTGTTCCAAATGCGGTGCGGAGATCCGTGACGGGGCGTTGTATTGCTACGGTTGCGGTAAAGCCGTTGCGGAAACGTCGGTTCCTGCAGGCGATGACGCGTCAGTTCAGGCCCCGGAAGAAATGACGGACCTTGAGCTGGCCCACAGCTCTGCAGTCGCAAAAAGTGCTTCGGAAGGCCGTGGTGCCCGACGAAGGACGAAAAGTGTCGAGCCAAAGGTGGTTGAGGTCGTCTGGGAAGAACCGAAGAATGGAACGACCGTATTCATCGTTGCGTCGTTGATCCTGGTAGTACTCGGGTTTTTATTGGTTGCAGCCGGGCTCTACCTTAAGTAAAAAAATGACTATCGCAGTTGTTGTTTTCTTCACGGCAGTGATCGGGACAATGCTCTTGTTCGGACTGGCATTGTGGCTCTATAAGAAGTTCAAAGGCCGTTAACGCGGCGGAAAGGAAATTATGCAGCAAGCATTGGGAATGGTGGAATGCATGGGAATGGTCGCTATGATCGAAGCGGCAGACGCTATGGTCAAGGCAGCTAACGTCCAACTGGTCGGATACGAGAAGATCGACGCGGGACTGGTTACGGCGATCGTACGCGGTGAAGTCGGAGCCGTTAAGGCAGCGGTCGACGCCGGAGCTTCAGCAGCACGGCGGATCGGAACCGTTACGGCGGTTCACGTGATACCAAGCCCGCATGTCGAGGTGGACGACGGCCTCCCGGTACTTCACACCGGCGAGACCACGCGAAAGAAGATCTCAGGCTCGGTTCCGGAAAAGTAGGGAAGCTCGATGAATAAATGGGAAAAGGCTCGGTACATTTTGATGTGCCGAGCCTTTTGAAATTGTTTCAGGCAGTCTAATTCGATCGCTGTAAAGCCGGGGCACCGCCGGCATTCGATGCCGTGCGTCCGGCACGGGTAACGGCGATGCGTTTCTCACCTTTCGGACCGTCGGCGATGGAGACCTTGATATTCCGGTACGTGCCGTCTTCACGGTCGTTGGAGGGAATGTAGCCGATCGAGTACTGCGTTCGCATCTCGGTCGCGATCTCACGAGCGATTCCCGACAACTCAGCTGCCGAACCAGGAAAATACGCTTTTCCGCCGGTTTGCGAAGCCAGAGATTCAAGAAAATTCTTTGCTTTCGACTGCGGGCTCTTTGAAATGAAACCGCCCTTGTCCTCGAGCTCCTTAATGAAGCCGACCGCAT
>JAUCQE010000449.1 GCA_030372865.1 Pyrinomonadaceae bacterium | reverse complement strand
GTTATAACGCTTTCGGCGATCTACATGGCGTACATCGCGAGACTTACTCGTGCGGGTATGCTTGAGGTGATGCGTTCCGACTATATCCGGACCGCACGGGCCAAAGGGCTTGATGAAAAGACCGTCCTTCTAAAGCACGGGCTTCGCGGCGGCATTATTCCGGTTGTTTCATTCACGGGCCCGGCGCTCGCTCATCTTCTTGCCGGCACTGTGGTTGTTGAAAAGGTGTTCGCAATTCCGGGACTTGGTAACATTTTCATCCAATCCGTATTCAATCGCGATGAACCGCTGACGCTCGGAATTGTGGCGTTCCTTTCGATATTGATCATGATCTTCAATCTAGCAGTCGATATCTCCTATGGATTTCTGGATCCGCGTATCAGATACGAATAAAGGGTTGTTATGACAAAAAAATTGGCATGTCCAAAATGCGCCGCTTCAATGGAGGTCGATTCCGACGGACCGAAGCTTCGCGTCTGCAGCTTTTGCGGGTCGACCGTGCTGGTCGAAGACGTCAACGGCGAGCCGCAGTTACGACTGGACGAATCAGGCGTTTTTGAAAGCTCGAGCGGCCAGCTTGTCGCCGGTGCATCGCTCTGGAAAGACGCATGGAAGCGGCTATTGAAGAACAAGCTTGCGGTCTTCGGAATGATCGTTCTGGGTGTAATGCTTATCGCGGTCACTATCGGGCCGGCGATCATTCGCTGGGCAACCGGATTCACACCTGATTACATTCCCTCGGATATCGGCGACGGTGAATTCGTTAAATCGTTTCCGCCGTCTCTGCAGCATCCGATGGGCACCGACGACCAGGGCCGCGACCTGTTGGCTCGCGTTCTGCAGGGCGGGCGTATTTCGCTGATGGTCGGCATTATTTCCACCATCGTTTCCCTCATTGTTGGGGTTTCGTGGGGAGCGGTAGCCGGTTATATGGGCGGACGTATCGACAACATAATGATGCGTATCGTCGACAGCATTTACGCGATACCATTCATCCTCATCGTAATTGTTCTGCTCTCCGTCTTCGGCGGCCCCAATACACCGGAGTTCATAAAATTCCTGACCGAGAGTTTTGGCCGTTCCAGCAACGCAGGGCTAAATCAGATATTTCTGATGTTCTTCGCTCTCGGGCTTGTGTCCTGGCTGACGATGGCACGCGTCGTTCGCGGACAAGTGCTGTCGCTGAAGAACCAGGAATTCGTGCTTGCTGCAAAGGCCACGGGAGTTTCAACCTTCGGGATAA
>JAUCQE010000448.1 GCA_030372865.1 Pyrinomonadaceae bacterium | reverse complement strand
TCCACTATAACAGCCTGAGAAGCAAGCGTCCGTTCGTAAAGGTCAATTGCGCGGCATTGCCCGATACGTTGATCGAATCCGAGCTTTTCGGTCACGAAAAAGGGGCTTTTACCGGCGCGGAGCGATTCAAAAAGGGCCGGTTCGAACTGGCAGAGGGCGGAACGCTCTTTCTCGACGAGATCGGGGATATTCCACAACAGACCCAGATCAAGCTTCTTCGCGTCCTTCAGGAACGTGAGTTCGAGCGAGTTGGCGGGACCCAACCGATAAAGGCGAATATTCGCCTGATCACGGCAACGAACAAGAACCTCGAAGATGCGATCGGAAAGGGTGAGTTTCGTGAGGATCTTTACTACCGGCTGAACGTTTTCAGTATTTTTCTACCACCGCTGCGCGAGCGCCGTTCGGATATTCTCCTGCTTGCTGAGCACTTCCTTGAAAAGTATGAGTTGGAACACGGCAAGCGTATTCGCCGAATTTCGACACCGGCGATCGATATGCTGATGAGCTACCATTTTCCCGGCAATGTCCGGGAACTTGAGAACGCGATCGAACGTGCCGTGCTCGTCTGTGATTCAAATGTCATCCACGGCCACCATTTACCGCCTACGCTCCAAACCGCAGAGATAACCGGAACCGTCACAGACCTGTCGCTTGAATCAGCTGTCGCTGCTTTCGAACGCGACATGATCCTGGATGCGCTTAAGTCAAACCAAGGTAACATCGCCGCAGCAGCACGTTCCCTTGGCTCCACAGAACGGATCGTTGGCTACAAAATAAGGAAATACGGGGTCGACCCCGCACGATTTCGCAAATGATCGACGAGGTCCTCTTCAAAGAACTTCCCGATCCCCAGGCCGCGCGTCGTTTTATCGACGAACTCGGGCAGCGTCATTCTTCGCACGCGCGGAAACTGCTGAAGAACCGAGGGCTTCTTTCAGATATCTTGACCATCGCCTCGAATAGTCCGTTACTCGCTACAACGCTACTTCAGCATCCTGAATATATCTGGTGGTTAAACCGGAAACGCTCTGATTCCGTTGTTAGGGGGAAAGAAGAGCTTCTTGAGTCGCTCGCACGCTTTGCGCTGACAAACTCACAGGTTGATACTCACGATCTGCTTGCGCGTTTTCGCCGACGCGAACTGATGCGGATATTTCTTCGAGACATCCGCCGCTTAGTAACGATTTCTGAGATCACTGAGGAAATATCGAATCTCTCAGACGCCATACTCGAACACGCGCTTCGCGTTGCTCGGCAGGAACTGGACAATCGATACGGCTCGCCGCTCGAAACCGACGAAAAGGGCCGTCAAAGACCGGCCGAGATCTGTATCGTATCGCTCGGTAAGCTCGGGTCTCGCGAGCTTAATTATTCCTCCGATATCGACCTCCTGTTCCTCTATTCTAATGAAGGCTCGACTTCCGGCATCGGCTCACGGGGTACGGTTTCGAATCGCGAGTATTTTATAAAGCTAGCCGAAACGATCGTTCGCATCATCGGCCATCAGTCGGGTGAAGGATCGGCATACCGGGTCGATCTTCGTCTCCGGCCGCACGGCCGGGTCGGCCCACTTGCCCTTAGCGTTTCGGATACCGTGCGGTATTACCGCTCGGAGGCGAAGGCATGGGAACGCCAGGTTTTGATCCGGTCTCGGTCGAGTGCAGGTTCGGAGAATCTGTTCAAATCGTTTTGCTCTGAAACAGAATCTGTCGTTTTTTCGACTGAGGAAACTATCGAGAACGCGCTGCAGAATGTAAAGGCTTCGAAACAAAAGATCGACCTAAATCAAATTGCCGCAAAGGGCACGGACGTAAAGCTCGGAGTTGGCGGAATCCGCGAGATCGAATTCATCGCGCAGGCATTGCAGCTTGCTTACGGCGGCACGGACACATGGCTTCGTTCCCCACACACGCTGATCGCGCTTTCGCGTCTGGCAGACCGCAAGCTCTTATCGGAACGCGAGCTTACGCAGCTCTCGGATGCATACACCTTCCTCCGCCAACTTGAGCACATTTTGCAGATGGAGAATGGTCTCCAAACGCACCTGATCCCAAACGACGAATCACGGCGGACAGTGGTCGCGGCAAAGATGCGGTGCGCGGACCTCATCGAATTCGACGCGGCCGTGAAAGCCAATATGTCCCGCGTTAATGCGATCTTCCATCGGGTATTTGATGGCGCAAGCAATTTCGATACGGATGCAGCCGGCGACGAGAATCTGATCCAAACCACGACCGAGGCAGATCGACCGAAGCATGGTAACGGCGAAAAGCGTGATATTCCGGCGACTGTCGAGGCTCTTGCGGCCGAGTCGCAAAGGCTTGCTGTGCTGATCGATTCGAAGCCGTTCGTGGCGGCCGATTTCAGCGATTTTGGCGACGAATTTCAGGTACGTGACTATGAGTCATCGCTTTTCAACGCGGTTTCTGAGTGTCACGATTTTGCATCGCAGCTTTCAACTTTCCGCAATACATGGTCAGGCCTGATCTTCGAGATCATGATCTACGACCTCGCTGGGCGAATATCATTGAAAGAGTCTAAGTCCCGCCAGACCGCGCTCGCCGAAGCAAGTATCGCGACCGCGATGCAGATTTCCGGCACGGAACTTAGTAGACGATTCGGCACCCCGGACAAACCCCTTCCGCTAGCGGTTATGGGGCTTGGGAAGATCGGCGGTGCCGGCGTCGATTACGATTCCGATCTCGATCTCGTTATCGTCTGCAGCGACGATGCAAACCATGCACCGCCGATAGGGATATCGGCCCCGGAGTATCTCGCAAAAGCGGTCGAGATATTCACCAACGTGCTTTCCGCAATGACCCGTGACGGCAGCCTTTACAGAGTCGACCTACGCCTTCGACCGTTTGGTAAGGACGGTAATGCCGTCATATCCCGATCGGCTTTCCTTGAATATATGCAGGCTAAGGCGGCGATCTGGGAATTGCTTGCATTCGTCAAACTGCGGGCGGTCGGGGGCGATCTCGAACTTGCCGCAGGGGTTGAAAAGGAGATCCGATCGGCAATCCATGAACGAGCTGCTTCGATCGACCCTAAGGAACTGGCCCGCGAGACACGGCGTGTGCGTTTAAACCTGGAAAAGCAGAAGACCGAGGTACGCCATTCGCGAGACATCGACATCAAGTTTGGTCCCGGCGGCATGCTGGATATTTATTTTGCTATACGTTTTCTTCAGCTACGCGACAAGCTTCCCGATACGGATGATTCGCGTTCGACCGACAGCACGCTTTCGGTTTTGTACGAAGCCGGATCGATCACGCGCGATCAATTCAACACCTTTCAGGCCGGTTACCGGTTCCTGAGCTTACTCGATCACAACCTTCGGCTTGCGGTCGGCAGGTCGACACGACTTCCGATGGCCAATAGAAAGATCCTGGCGATACTTGCGAGAAAAGCAGGCCGCGGATCGATCGAAGATTTTCTTGCCGACGTCAACTCACACCGTATCGCCATCCGTGACGCTTTCGACTCGATAGTTGCCTAACCGAGCGAATTAGCCCAATACGCCGCTCGCTGATACTATTTATTTTGTGGGGTTTAGGGTTTTGTAGTGACTCGCCTCACGAAGGGCGGACGCACAGGTTACGGGAAACCTTTGTGTTCGCCCGCTCCTATTTTTCATATCCGTTCAGCCAAGCGAGTCAACATATTCCCTTCCGGCTGGAGTTAGCCAGATGCGGGTAAAATCGTAAGTGATCAGGTTTCGCCTTTTAAGCGTTTTTAGACAATCCAGCAATTCATCAAGCGAAAGTTCGGTTTCGAATGCGAGTTGAAACCGATACGCCCCGTCT
>JAUCQE010000447.1 GCA_030372865.1 Pyrinomonadaceae bacterium | reverse complement strand
TGGGCTCGGAGATGTGTATAAGAGACAGTATCCGGGACGTGCAGTAAACTCACATCTGAGGCGGTGAGCGACCGATGGCAACGATGAAGGCGATGATATTGAAGGATCCCGGGCCGGTAGAAGATCGCCGATTAGTCTCGTGCAACCTTGATGTTCCTGAACCCCGGCCGAACGAGATCCTCGTGCGGGTGACCGCGTGCGGGATCTGCCGAACGGACCTGCACGTGATCGAAGGTGAACTCGTGCAGCGAGTGCCGGCCATTGTACCGGGTCACCAGGTCGTCGGCATCGTCGAGCAGATCGGCCACGGCGTCTCCGGAATTCAGGTCGGAGAACGCGTCGGCGTTGCGTGGCTCCAGGGAACGTGCGGCGCGTGCCGGCACTGTCTCAGCTCGAGTGAGAACTTATGCGAGCGTCCCGAATTCACGGGCTGGACCAGAAACGGGGGCTTCGCCGAGTTTATCGTTGCGAACGCCGATTTTGTTTACCGTATACCGGACGGATTTTCGGACGTTCAGGCTGCACCGCTGCTATGTGCCGGGATAATCGGCTATCGGGCGTTAAGGCTGACCGGTATTGACGTTTGGCGAGGCGCGCGGGTGGGCATCTTCGGGTTCGGCGCTGCCGGGCATATCTGTATTCAGCTTGCCACAAACCGCGGAGCATCGGTAAATGTCGCAACACGGGACCGGGATAAACACCAGGCTTTGGCCGCGAGACTTGGAGCGAAATGGGTAGGAGATACTTTTGAATCGCCGCCCGAAGAACTTGACGCGGCGATAGTTTTCGCCCCCGCTGGCGAGATCGTCCCGGCGGCACTGAAAGCTCTCAGAAAAGGAGGCGTCCTCGTCTTGGGCGGCATTTATATGACGCCGATTCCAGCGTTTGATTATTCGCTGATCTATGGCGAACGCGTAATACGAAGCGTAGCCAATAATACTCGGGAAGACGGCCGCGAATTCCTCGCCGAAGCAGCCTCCATCCCGATCAAAACTTCCGTTGAGACCTTTCCCCTTTCAGCAGTAAACGAGGCAATCATCGCGCTCAAACATGATGGTATTCAAGGCGCAGGCGTGATCGTGATCGGCCAGCCCTAATCGCGGTGCCAACGCACACGCACGACCTTGTTCTCGTGCGAGAAATCAAAATCCGTTTCTCCGTCATAGGCATCCTTGAGAGCATGGCCGATTCTCTCTGCGAGGTGCTCGGTCGTCGTCTCGATCTTCAGGACATCATTCTCGACGTATTCCCGGATCATCGCGGAAAGTGGATTGGCCTCTCTGGCTCGGGTGGTTTCGTTCGCAACAAGCTTCGTGATCTCTTCCCTGTGACGCCCGAAGAATTCGCCACTTATTGAGACGTAGCCGCCGGCGACGCCCGATTGTTTCTGTTTACATGCCGGACATATCACCTTTTCGCTCTCGCTCCACTTGCGACTCTTCAGTTCAGGGCGTGCCGCGGATAAAAGCGTCCATCTGCCCGCATCATAGACCGCATCGCAGTGAGAACAGATAGCCGGAGAGGCATGTTTCATCTCCTCCCGTTTTGCACCGCCCTCGTGGTCAACGCGTTTCGTGAAATTTGTATTCGAGTACCGTTTTGCAGATTGCATATCTTCACCTCTCATTCCCCCTTGCCGAGTTTCAACAGGTTTCATGCAAACTACGTTCCCTAGAGGCCTGCTTGCAATTGCTCTAAATGCTTGTTTTGCGGGAGCTGCTTTGATGGCACAAATGAACGGCGCGGATAATCTCACGCCTACCGCCCTATAACTCAGAGCAGGTCATACCGAACGACTCAGTGATCCGAATTGGTGTGTGTTAGATTTAAATCACACATCGATGGAACCTCTAGCGAATCGCATCAGGCCCGAAACTCTTGATGAATACGTCGGCCAGGAACATCTGGTCGGCGAGGGAAAACCGATCCGTCTCGCGATCGAACAGGGCCATTTATTCTCATTCATACTTTGGGGGCCGCCCGGCACCGGGAAAACGACGCTTGCACGGATCTATGCGAATGCGGTCAACGCTGAGTTCTTCGAACTATCAGCCGTTTCCGCTGGAAAAGAAGACATCCGGAAAATACTGAAGCTCGAGGTCGAACCGGGCCGGCCGAAGGTCCTGTTTCTCGATGAGATCCATCGCTTTAACAAAGCACAGCAGGACTACCTGCTTCCGTTCGTCGAAAGCGGTGAACTCGTGCTGATCGGTGCTACGACCGAGAATCCCAGTTTCGAAGTTATTCCCGCTCTTCTTTCTCGCCTTCGTGTTTTCGTGCTCAAAGAGTTTGACGCCGACCAGATGAACGAGATCATCACGCGGACGGGCTTTGAACTCGACGAGGCAGCGAGAGCGTGGCTTGTAGAAATGGCGAACGGCGACGCTCGGCAGATGATCACGATGATCGAGAACACTGCCCGCCTATACGATCAAGTGACCGTCGAAACCTTGATCGAAACGCTCCAGTCAAAGCACCTTCGCTACGATAAAAAGGGCGAAGAGCATTACAACGTCATTAGCGCTTTCATCAAATCCATGAGAGCAAGCAAGCCGGACGCGGCGATCTATTACCTTGCCCGAATGCTTGAAGGCGGCGAAGACCCGAAGTTCATTGCACGGAGAATGGTGATCTTCGCGTCCGAAGATATCGGCTTGGCTCAGCCCACCGCATTGGTCGTGGCAAACGCCGTCTTCCGGGCAGTCGAAACGATCGGTCTTCCCGAATGCTCCTTGAATCTTGCGCACGGGGCAGCATATCTCGCGAACGCCGCGAAGGACCGAAGTGCCAACGACGCCATTAAAGGCGCCATGGAAGACGTCCGTCGTTTTGGCAACTTACCCGTACCGATGAAGATCCGAAATGCTCCAACGCGGCTTATGAAAGACTTGGGATACGGAAAGGATGAAGGCAATGATCCCGAAGGCGACCTTTTGCCTGAAAAGCTCCGCGGCCGCAAGTATTTTTGATTCCGTGGGCGTGTATATCTCCAATTGGAAGGAACAACGAAAATTATGTTTCGCACCTTGTTAACGCTGCTCGTGTTTTCACTCTCCGTCGCCACCGTCTTTGCTCAGACTGAAAAAGACGTCGTAACAACACGCGAAATGGACCGGATCAACTGGATGGAATTCCGTGACACCGTTCCCGCGAAGATCCGCACCGTGATCCTACCGACGGGCACGCTCGAACCGCACGGCGTCATCAACAACGGTGCTGATAACACAGCCCCAACCGCAATGGCTCGGACGATCGCGAAGCGCGTAAATGCGATGATCGCGCCGACGCTGCCGTACGGCATTACCGGCAGCATGGAAGCCTATCCCGGTGCCTTCCAGATCTCCGAATCGGCTTACCGGCCGTTTGTAAAACAGATCCTCGAAGGCCTGGCGAAAAACGGCTTCAAGAATATCGTTATCTTGAACGGCCACGGCGGCGGTCAGACCGCGGTCCTTCAGTCAGTTGCGGCCGAGGTGGCAACTGAAAAGAAGGTGCGGACGCTTGTCTTGAACTGGTGGTCGTTCGCGTCTGATGAAACAAAAGCCGTATTCGGCGAGGACGGCGGCCACGCAGGCTGGAACGAGACCGCCTTTATCCAGGCGATCGACCCGACCCTGGTAAATGCCGCAAAATATTCGCCAGAACTCGCGACGCCCTATCCGGCTCCGGGCACCTGGGCCGCAGTACCGTTCCCTTCGTCGATCGGGCTCTATCAAAAAGGCCAGGGCTATCCGAAGTTTGACCAACAGCAGGCTGACGAATACTACAAAAAGGTCACCGATAAGGTCGCGGTATTCATCAATGAGATCATTGCAAAATGGGACCTTGCCGGCTTGTGAGACGCGGCTTCCCAAGTGTAGCAGGAGATAAATCTTGTCGTATCATTGAGAGTACGATAGAGTGACTGTACCCCAATTTCAGTCACAGCATGCGTATGAAGGATTCAACCCGTACCCGCACGTCCCGTGAAGCGATACTCGACGCCACCGACCGTCTGCTTGCTCGTTACGGTTACAAGAAAATGACCATCGAGGACCTAGCGAACGAAGTCGGCATAGGCAAGGGCAGCGTCTACCTGCATTTTTCGAGCAAAGAAGAGATCGCACTCTCTCACATCGACCGCATAATCGAGCGGCTAAAGACACGACTTGTCGGCATTTCTAACGAAAGCGGCGATTCCGTCACAAAGCTCAGAAGGATGATGATCGACCGGGTGATGTACCGGTTTGAAAGCGTGCAGCATTACACGCAAAGCCTCAATGAACTTCTCGCACGGCTTCGGGCAAAACTTCTTGACCGCCGACGGCGGTACTTCGAAGAAGAGGCAAAAATATTTGCAAGGGTCATCGAAGAAGGAAAGAAATCGGGCGAGTTTGAATGCAAGGATCCGATGGAAACGGCGAGGTCCATCATCGATGCAACAAATGCCCTGCTTCCTTACAGCCTAAGTGTTCATGAACTTGGGGAGCGGAGTGAGGTAGAGAACAAGATAACGCGGATCGCCGATCTTTTGCTTTTAGGCATCGTTTCCCGAAAGCAATAAACTCAGCGTTTCCAGTAATGACGGATCTTTAGGTCAAGCATAGGAAACGCACAATACTCTACATTTCTACCGGATTCACGAAGTTTCTGAACCATTGGAATCGCGGCATCCGCATTTCGTGTGTGCACGATGATCGTCGCCGCCCGATGTAGATCTGCTCGCTCCGTCAGCCATTCCGCGATCGCATAACCAGTGTTTGCGTAGTCCGTATGATCGTTGCTTTCGTAGTGGTGAGGCAGCAGGTCGTGATCAAGAAAAATGGCATCGTAAGACCCTCTTTCAAGAACCTTTTTAGCATCTTCGACAGTCTCTACAATATCGATCGCGTCTCCGTGAAAACGCTTTTCAAACCAGCGATGACGCCGACGGTCATCGTCGAGCAAAAAGACACTGATCGGCGTCCGCTCCGCGTCGAATTTGGCGAGCCCGAACTTGATCATCAAACTGCGTAAAACACTCATAAATCTTTACTTGAGTAGAAATTTCAATATAGCACAACCGAATTCGCCCTTCATTCGCCGCATCAACTTACGAGTGATATAATCTTCGGGTCTCACTGCAATTTGAGAACCCACGCGGCCCTTTTGTATGCCCAAGAAGTTAAGCTCACAACATGGATTTTCGCTTGTCGGCCCGACAGACGACGGTTTAGAACCGGACGCAGGGAATGCGGGTGACGCCACGGAGTGCCAGAAGTGCCTCGGTACTGGCGTTGAGATCGTCCCCGGGAAAGGTGCACGCACCTGTGAATGCCGCCGCTCAACGGTAAAGGCAAATCCATTCGAAAAGGTTCGGGTACCAAAGCGGTATCTCGGCTGCCACATCAATAGTTATAAGCCAAACCACCCGTCGCAGGAACGCGCCGTCCGGTTCGCAATGCAGTTCACGCAGGAATACCCTGCGGTCGAACAAGGTGTTTTGTTTATGGGCCCGGTCGGGGTTGGTAAGACGCACCTCGCCGTATCTGTGTTGAAAGGGCTGACCGAGCGCGGGTTTTCTTGCCTGTTCTATGAGTTTGGAGCTTTGCTGAAAGAGATACAGGATTCGTACAACGCGAATACCCACACCTCGGAGCTTGGCGTCCTGTCGCCCGTGCTGAATGCGGAAATATTAGTACTGGACGAGCTAGGTGCTTCGAAACCGACTGATTGGGTGCGCGATACAATGGCTCATATCATCAACACGCGCTACAACGAAAATCGCTTCACGATCTTCACGACCAATTACCTCGACGCGAAAGCGAACGAGCGCGATGAGACACTTGAAGACCGCATCGGCGTTCGGCTTCGCTCTCGTCTATATGAGATGTGCCGAACCATCGAAATGACCGGGCCGGACT
>JAUCQE010000446.1 GCA_030372865.1 Pyrinomonadaceae bacterium | reverse complement strand
TCAGATGTGTATAAGAGACAGCCATTGATAAGATCATTGCCGAGGCCCAGGAGACCGGCGAACACACTCTTAAAAAGACGTTAAGTTCGCTGGACCTGACGATGCTCGGTATCGGAGCCATTATCGGCACCGGGATCTTCGTTTTGACCGGACAGGCGGCGGGCAAGCACGCCGGCCCGGCGGTCGTCATTTCGATGATCGTAGCAGGTATTGCAAGCGCATTCGCGGCACTCTGTTATTCGGAATTCGCGTCCAGTATTCCGATCTCGGGCTCCGCGTACGCGTACGGCTACGGCACGCTCGGCGAATTCATTGCCTGGATCATCGGCTGGGACCTTATTCTTGAGTACGCCTTCGGAGCTGCGACTGTTGCGGTCGGTTGGTCCGGATATGTCGTCAGTCTGTTCCGCGACACGATCGGCATCAACTTCCCGCTTGCACTTAGTGCTCCGCCTGGATTTTAAATAAAAGACGCCGCGGGAACCGTAATAGCCACCGGCGCATTTAACCTGCCGGCGTTTTTGATATCGATCGCGGTTACATTGCTGCTTATCCGCGGTATCAAGGAATCTGCGAGCTTCAACTCACTGATCGTGGTAATCAAGGTGCTCGTCGTAGTGCTCTTTATCATTGCCGGCATCGGTTTCGTGAATGCCGACAATCTTGGAATTGGCTGCACCGTCGGAGCTCCCGGTTGTGCGGAGTTCATGCCGTTCGGTTTTAGCGGTGTTATCACCGGAGCGGCGGTTATCTTCTTCGCTTATATCGGATTCGATGCGGTCTCGACCGCGGCGCAGGAAGCGAAGAACCCGCAAAAGGATATGCCTGTCGGTATTCTCGGGTCCCTGGCGATCTGTACCGTGCTCTATATCCTTGTCGCCGGCATCATGGTTGGCCTCGTTGATTACAAGCTGCTCACGAACGCTGCTGCCCCGATCGCAACCGCCATCGACGCTGCTCGTGATGTCGCCGCGGGCACGACGATGGGAACGATCCTGATCGCTTTCCCGACGATCATTAAGGTTGGTGCGGTACTTGGTTTGAGCTCCACGATGGTCGTTATGGTGATGGGCCAGCCCCGCGTCTTCTATTCAATGTCGAAGGACGGCCTGTTGCCCTCATGGGCCGCAAAGGTTCATCCGAAGTACCAGACGCCGCACGTCACAACTGCGATCACGGGAACGATCGTCGCGATCCTCGCCGGCTTTGTTCCGATCCATCTTCTAGGTGAGCTTGTTTCGATCGGAACGCTCTTCGCGTTCGTGATCGTGGGAACCGGCATTATTATCCTGCGGGCGTCTAACCCGACCCTGCACCGTCCGTTCAAGGTGCCTCTATCGCCGTATATTCCGATCGCTACGGTCTGGATCGCTGCGTTCCTGATGAACAATCTGCCGCTCGATACATGGCTACGGTTGATCGTCTGGATGTCTATCGGTCTGGTCATTTACTTCGCGTATAGCTATAAGAACAGTAACCTCGCGAATGTGACGGACGCTGAAGCAAGTGCGTCTACGACGGTCGCTTACAAGCCGCCGATCGCCGCTATGATCGCAATCGTCGGCGCAATCGTTCTGACGATCTGGCAGGTGGAGTTCTTCATCCCGAACACCACCTGGCTCGACACCGCGGTACGTTCGTTCGCGTGGATAACGACCGGCGTGCTTGTCGCAATGCTCATGTATGGAAAGTCGGACAAGCAGGGAGCAAGAACCGATTCGGTCAGGAATATCGGATTGGCCGCATCGCTGATAAACCTTGCGGTCTGGATATTTATGTTCTACTGGTTCCTAACTCACTGGGCTGATTACCACGTGAAGTAGGCTCAGTATCAATAACTGACCGAGGGGCCCGCAGAGCCTGCAGAGATCGTTGTGCTCTGCCGGCCCTGCGGGCCCCTCGAACTTTTATGCAAACTAAGTCGATAAGGTGGATTGCGACCCTTGGAACGGGAGTCGTGATCGCAGCATTTCCGCATCCAGAAGGTGTCACTCGCGAGGCCTGGCTGCTCTTTGCGATCTTTATCGCGACCATTGTCGGTTCGATTGTGCAGCCTCTTACGGGCAGTGCGATGGTGCTGCTCGGTGTGATCGCGACAGTTCTCTTTGGCGCGCTCAAGCCGGCAGTCGCTTTAAAGGGGTACGCAGAGCCCGTTGTCTGGCTCGTTCTTGCCGCGTTCTTTTTATCCGTCGGGATGATAAAGACAGGACTCGGGCGGCGGATCGCTCTGCTATTTGTTCGGGCCATCGGTCGGAAGACGGTCGGTCTTGGCTACGCTCTCATCGGAACTGATTTCGTACTCGCATCCATGATACCTTCGAACGCCGCACGCAACGGAGGTGTCATCCTTCCTATCGCACAAGGCGTCTGCGAGACCTACGAATCAAGGCCGCACGACGGCTCGGCAAATCGGTTGGGCACCTACCTAATGAACCTGCTCTACCAGTGCGATGTCATCATATGTGCGACCTTTATTACCGGACAGGCATCAAACATCATCATTGCCGATCTAGTGGCGAGAAACACAGGTCTAAAAATAAGTTATCCGGCTTGGTTTGTCGCGGCTATTGTCCCGTCGCTGATTTCCTTACTTGCAGTGGCGTATCTTATCTTTCGCCTGTCGCCGCCCGAAATAAAGGAAACGCCGGAAGCTGCCGCATTCGCTTCGGTCGAGCTTGAGAAACTTGGTCCGATGTCGCTAAAGGAGAAGCTGATGCTCGGCGTTCTTCTGGCAGTCGTCTTTTTCTGGACGACCAAAGATCAACTTCATAGCATCGATACCGCAATTGTGGCACTGGCCGGGATCGGTTTTCTCCTGTTGTTTGGCGTCGTCGACTGGCCTGACTTGATGGGCGAGAAAAATGCCTGGTCGGTCTTCATCTGGTATGGAGGCTTGGTCAACATGGCAACCGAGTTGGGTAATACGGGACTGACGAAGATCTTTGCTGAATACATGGGAGCGTATACCGGCGGGATGTCCTGGGTCGCGGCTCTCGCAATTCTGTCTTTGGTCTATTTCTACACGCACTACTTCTTCGCGTCCATTACCGGCCATGTATTAGCGATGTTCGTACCTTTTCTGGCGGTCACCGTAACTGCAGGCGCTCCCGCAGGACTTGCGGTCCTCGTATTGGCCTATTTTTCGAATCTTAACGCCGGCTTGACGCATTACGGTACAACGCCCGCTCCGATCTATTTCGGAACGGGCTATGTTGCACAAAGCCACTGGTGGAAGATCGGGTTTGTCGCAGCGGCCGCAAATATTATTATTTGGGCGACAGCGGGGCCGATCTGGTGGCGACTTCTGGGTTGGTGGTAATGTACGGCGAAAATAAAAAGCAAGGCCGAAATTGGCCTTGCTTTTTACTTTGTGTTCAAGTAGCGGACTACATTCCCGGGATGCCCGGCGGAATTCCAGCAGGAGCGTTCTGTGCGTCTGCCGCGTCGATCTTGGCAAGGACGTCGTCATAGATGCGGATATCTCCCTCAGCTTCCATCTTTCGCCGGGTCGATGCGAGGTATTCCGAGAAGACATCACCTCGCTTCTGGTTCAGTAACTGCTCGGTCAGTGTGTCCCGCTGTTTTGCGAATTCTTCCATGCTGGCTTCCTGCCGATTCGTGACGCCTACTATGTAATATGTCTCTCCGATCTTGATCGGTTCTTTGGTTGCCTCGCCTGCACGAAGGCCATAGATCGCGTTTTCGAGCTGCTCGCTGGTGGTCGCACCCGTGCCTTCACCGAGCGGCGAGCCGAGAACAAATCCTTTCGATTCGGCGGCCTTCACACCGTTCGCCGTTGCGGCAGCAGCGATCGCGGTTGCCGAGGCAGAACCCGAAGCTACCTGCTTTGCCAGGTTCTCGATGCGGGCACGAGCCATGTCCTGTTTTACTACATTGACAAAGTCCGGCTGTACCTTAACTTCTGCAAACTCTGCATCTCGCGGTTCCTTCTTGTCGACAAGAAGCGGAACTGCGAAGCCTTCAGGCACCGGAATCTCGTCGCCGACGTCCTGCGGATTCTGCAGCCCGGCAATACCTTCTTCGAACTGAGGCGAGTTTCCGATCTTCTCGACATCATCACCCGGTTTTACATATGCAGTCTCACGGATCATATCGCTAACTGCCATATTGGCCTCAGCGGCAAACTGCTGAGCAACTGCATCAACGTTCTTGTTTTCTTTTAGTGCCGCTGCGACCTTTTTGGCAAGTTCCGCCGTCGCACCATAGGCGCGCCGGTTGCGGAGACTTATCTCCAGCTCTTTCTTCGCGGTCTCAAGCGTCTTCGGAACCGTCTCGCCGCGGCGAAGAATAAAATATCGTCCCTGGTAGCTGATCGGTTCGGTGATCTCGCCCGGTTTCATCTTGATCAAGCGCTGATACGGATCATCCGGTTTGTTAAGGTTCTCCCGAACCATTCCCGGCAGCTTGCCGCCGTTGCCTGCAGTGGCAGCATTTTCAGACTGTCCCTTTGCAAGCTCAGCAAAAGCCTCTTCTGTGACCGTGGTTCCGCCGGCTTTAAGCCGTTCGACCAGATTATTCGCTTTCTCAAACACCTGCCCGTCAAACTCCGGCTTTGCGACGCGAAGCACTATTTCCTGACCATTAACACCGGCGATCCGTTTATCTTCGGGCAGCTTGTCATATTCTGCTTGAAGGTCTGCATCGCTGATCTCCAGCTTCTCGCCCCGCTTTGCAGTATTCAAAAAGATATAGCGGATCTTCTTTTGCGGCACGCCGATGTAATACGCCTGCTTGTTCCGGTTGAAATAATCCTCAAGCTCGGCATCGGTCGGCGTTATCGTCTGAGCAAGGCTGTCAGGGCTGATCATCACATAGGAAAGATCAAACTTTGTATTCCGTCGCTGATAATCCTTAAGAACCTCTTCTTCCGAAACGGTAACGCCCGATGTGATAAAAGCACGGAGCTTATTCGCGCTCAGGTCGTCACGAACGCTCTCCTCAAACGCCTTGATGCTGCCGAACTGAGAAACAACGCTCTGCTCGTATTGCTTTTGGTCGAATGGCTTTCCGTCCTGCGGTTTGAACTGCTGGCGAATCTCGGCGGCGACCTCAGCATCCGACGCTGTGAGCCCAAGCCGTGCGGCTTCGACGCGTGCAATACGGCTGCCGATCATCCCGTCAACGACCAGTTTTGCGGGGTATGGACGGCCCTGCATGAACCGGGCATAGCTTTCTTTTTGCCGCGCGACCTCGCCAACGGTTATGTACTCGCTGGCAACCTTTGCAGCCGTCTCGCTGCTCGTCGTCAGTGTTGAACTGATGTCACCCTGGGTCGGGGCATAAAAAAAGATAAGGCTCGCCACCATGATGATGGCGAATGCGAGAAGAATGAAATTACGAGTCTTCTCGAGACGTGAAAATGTCTTTAACATCGTGTGCTACCTTGTATGAGATTACCGCCTGAACGGGACAAACGTCGATTCTAGCAAAAGCGCGTGCCGAATCAAACGCCAAACAGGCCGCCCAGCGTAATGTTCTGCCGATATTTACTGTATTTTCATGCGTCTTCCGGTGGAAAGGTCATGTCCCGACGAGCCGTGACGCGATTGAAATTTGCCTCGATTTCATAAATACTTACAAATCAACAAGAAATGGCCGAATCACGAATAACGTCAGTAGGCATCGTCGTCAAGCCCCGCCACGCGGAGGCTCACAAGACCGCGGCGGAGCTTTCAGCGTGGCTGAAGGCGCGTGGTTTAAGGGTTGTCGGCGAACCTTTCACCGAGGCAGAATCGGCAACCGAGCCGGACGAACATGATTTTGACGGAGCGTGCTTCGCGGACCAGGCTGAGCTTGTCGTCGTACTAGGGGGAGACGGCACGATGATTGCGACTGCCCGCCTAATCGGGGATGCCGAAGTATTTGTGTTGGGTGTGAATTACGGAAGCCTCGGATACCTCACCGATTTCCGCATTGAGGAAATGTACACGGCCCTCGAGGCGATCTTTGAAGGCAACTTCGAAATTGACCGCCGTGTGATGCTAGGCGTTGAACATTGGCGCGACGGCGAGATGCTGGCGAAAGGTCGGGTCCTGAACGACGTTGTTATTAATAAGGCCGCCCTCGCACGCATCATTGAGATCGAGGTCCATCTTAACGGGCTCTTCGTAAACTCCTTTCGAGCCGATGGCCTGATAGTCTCGACACCAACGGGTTCGACCGCGTATAACCTTTCCGCCGGAGGCCCGATCATCTACCCATCGATGAACGCCGTTGTCGTAACGCCTATCTGTCCCTTCACTCTCACCAATCGGCCAATAGTGGTTCCGGACGATGCGGAGATCGAACTAATACTCCAAAACCAAAATGAGGGTGTGGTGCTGACTCTGGACGGTCAGATCGGTTACACGATGAATTCGGGCGACAGGGCCGTTATCCGCAAAAGCCGCACGACGTTTAACCTCGTTCAGCCTCCAAACCGAAACTATTTCGATGTTTTGCGTAACAAATTGCAGTGGGGTCGGTAAACCGCCGGTCAATGGATTTGGTCAGCGTTCAGTCTTCGATAAATAAGCGTCGGATTAGGCTCAAATGCCGGAAACGCGACCTCCATATACCAGTCCGAAAAGTCGCGGCAGTTCGGAAGGTGTTTCGGCATTGCGTCGACCAACTCCTTCCATCCCTCCATTTCCTCGTCTACCTCGATCTCCAGGCCACCGTCCATCTTAATAAGCGTTACGACACGGTCAACAATGACATGATCTTGTTTATAGGCGAATACTGACTCGATCATCCCCCAGGAGATCGGTGCGACCTGCCCGTCTTTGATCAAGCGAATATTTTGGTCGTCGAATTCAATTTTCATTTCCGATCGGTAAACAATGTAATTCGGTCGTCTTCGTCAGGCATTGCTAGCTGGTACCGACTAAGTTCGCAGCGGCCTTTGTCGTTAAAAACTATTCCTTCCTGTTCCAGCATCTGCTGCTGCAGGTTCATCGGGATCGTCAGCCGACCGGTCGAACATTTTCCCTGAGAATTTATCACCCGTTGCCACGGAACGCCTTCGCTTTCCGCTGCATGCATTACATAACCGACAGTCCTCGACGTGTAGCCTGCGCCGAGGATCGACGCGATCTGTCCATACGTCATGACCCTGCCGGCCGGTATCTGCCTTACGATCTGATAAACGCGCTCGCGATAGGCCTTGTCGTCAACGATCTTCACTATTTCCTCACAAGCACCGTCCTCGCCGGTGCCCCGTCGCCGGTACCACCTCGATATTTAAGGGGTAGGCAGATCAGTTCGTAATCCCCTTCCGGAATCTGTCTTAAATCAACTCCTTCGAGGATGACGATCTCCTTTTCGAGCAAAGTGATGTGGACGGGATGACCCCCGGCTCCCGGTTCCTCGATCGAGAGATAGTCAATGCCGATAAGTTTTATGCCGGCGTGAGCGATCATTTTCGCGGCGTCGAGGGTTAGGTACGTGAAATCAGTGCGAAACCCCTCTTCCGGCGTCGACCAAAAAGCTGAGTTTCTCGTTTTCAACAAGAGCCTCTCGATGCCGTCCAGTCCGGGTAGGTGTTCAGGCCCGATAGCGACGACGGACTCGCCGACCTGATGTACGTGGCACGTGCCGATCAGCTTATCGAGATCTAGTTCATCAACGCGTCGGGTGCCGTCAATGAAGTGGTTCGGGGCATCGACGTGCGTACCGGTGTGGGCACCAAAACAAACATGCGAGACGTTTGCCGCACTGCCGTCCTGCATCGTCATTACGGCTTCGATATTAACTTTCGGGTCGCCTTCATAGATCGGAACGCTTTCGCTTATCGCGACCGTTATGTCGTATATCTCCATATAGTTATTCCCATTCTAACGCAATTCTTCGGATCGCCGCTTTGTGACTGTGGCTGTTTGCGGGAAACTATTCATATGGATATAAAGCACATCGAGAAGGGCGGTCGCGGTGCGTTTCTGATCAAGGGAGACGACGGATCGAGACTCGCCGAAATGACGTACGTTACCGCCGGCGAAGGCGGATTCATAATTGATCACACCGAAGTCGACGGTAGCCTGCGAGGACAGGGCGTTGGTGACAAACTGTTGGCCAAGGCGGTTAAGTATGCACGTGAAAAGAGCTTAAAGATCTTCGCGACCTGCCCCTTCGCTTTAAAGAAGCTACAGGCGTCGGAAGAGTACAAAGACGTATTCGGCGGTTAGACGCGATGAACACACCCCGGATCTCCGCCTCGAGCTATTCGAACACCGCGCCTTTGGTCTGGTCGTTTCTTTACGGAAAAAACCACGGCAACGTTGAGATTATTCTGGATAATGCTCCTGCCCGCTCCGCTGAACTGCTCGCGCAAGGGCGGGTCGATGCCGCTCTTGTTCCCGTCATCGCCTATCAAATTATCGAAGGCGTGCGGCTTGTGCCCGACGTCTGCATCGGTGCCCGAGAGGCCGTCAGGAGCGTCTGCCTCGTTACAAAAGGGAAGGAACTTCACGAGGCTAAAACGGTTTCCCTGGATGTGTCATCACGGACTTCGGTCGCTCTTACGAAGATCATCTTCAGGGAATTTTTAGGTTTCGAGCCTGAATGGCGGGATGCGAAGCCCGATATTGACGCAATGCTCGCCGACTCGGATGCAGCACTTCTAATCGGTGACCCTGCACTTGCCCTTTCACGGCAGGATAAGGATCACGGGTTTCGGGTATTCGATACGGTCGAGATATGGCGTAAATTCACCGGGCTGGGTTTTGTGTTTGCGATGTGGATGACCCGGGCCGACACATCGCCGATCGATTTCGCAGCCGCTCGCGATGAGGGGCTTACACATCTCGACGAGATCGCGGCAAATTATGCCGGTGACATCGGCTTATCGCACGCAGAGATGCGGGAATACCTCTCCCAAAATATTTCTTATTCTGCGGATGAATCGATGAAGGCGGGAATGCGGCTGTACTTTGAGCTTGCGGAGAAGAACGGCCTGATCGCAGCAAATCGCGATCTGGCTTTCACTGCCTAAAACAGGCCCGAGTAGAACAGCAGCAGCCAGCCTGCCACCATGACAAAGACCAGCAGGCCGATGTCTCTTGTTCCTAATTTTTGCGTGTCTTCCATCCCGAGCGTTCCCTTAAAATCAGTTGTCTGCTATGTATCGCGAGAAACGGACGTGAAAAATATCACGGACATAAAGTTTCTTCGTGATCGGTCCGTCCTCAGATTTAAAGACGGCTGAGTTATAGGAAATTGCGGAGGCTTACATTAACGGCCGTTTGAGCTCCTTTGTAAGCTTTTCCTGAATGATCTTGCCGTCATTCTGTTTGATGTGCTCGATAAAGATGAGGGCCGTATGGATGCGCTTATCAATGTCCTTTATCTTTGAAACGAAGTACATGATCGAACGTTTCTTGCCGGCCGTGAGCTGATCGAAGAACTGCTGTCCTTCCGGATCTTGGTTCAATACCTCCTTCAGTTCCTCGGGCATCGGTGCACCAAATTCACTATCATCGGGGATAAGTTCCACCGTCACCGTGTCACCGGAACCAACCCCAAAACGAGCCCGCTTTTCTTTGCTGACCATGATGTAGAACCGCCCTCCTGAAGGCATAAGGGCGCATTGAAAGCCATCATTGCCGTTTATCGAGCAGATCACACGGCGGGAGCCCTCGACTTTCGGGAACTTCTCGCCCGTCTTCGCGTCGACATGAAGGACGTGCCAGCCCGACCCGGGCGGGTCGGACACGATCAGCGTTTTGAACTTTGCTTTCTTCACTGCTTTCGGCATCGGATTTAGGTTTCGCCTTTTGATACAATACAGTTTCGCGAACTCAGCTTAAGCAACCGGCGACTCTCCACTTCGAAACTGCCGGCGTACGCAAAGCGAATTCGTGAACAGGTAGTTGAAATGAGCCAGAACATTCAGCCAATTCTCGATAAAGCCCTTGACGGCGGCCGTTTGACCGCCGAGGACTGCACCGCACTTCTTGAATCCTACGACATTGCCCGCATCGGTGCCGCGGCGGACGAGATCCGCATGCGGAAGAATCCGACGGACGTCGTGACCTACATAATTGACCGCAACATCAATTACACGAACGTCTGCAACGTGGTCTGCACCTTCTGCGCGTTTTACCGGCGGCCGGGCAAGCCCGATACGTACGTGCACTCGATCGATGAGATCTGTGAGCGTATCGATGAGACGATCGCCCTCGGCGGTACCGGCGTTTTGATGCAGGGCGGCCTGCATCCTGACTTCAATATCGAGTGGTACGAAGACCTGCTTTCGACGCTTCACGCGAAATATCCGACTTTTCAGCTTCACTGTTTTTCGCCGCCTGAAATACATAATATTTCGCTGATATCAAAACTCGATTACACGACCATCATGCAGCGTTTGAAGGCTGCAGGGTTGAATTCAATGCCCGGCGGCGGCGGCGAGATCCTCGACGACGAGGTCCGCAAGCGTGTTTCGACCAAATGCACCACCCAGGAATGGCTTGACGTTATGCGGGCCGTGCATGAGGTCGGCATGATCTCCACCGCGACGATGATGTTCGGCATCGGCGACCGCATCGAACACCGCGTACGCCACCTTGAACGCATCCGTCAGGTACAGGACGAGGCACTTGCACGTCAGGCCGAAACAGGCGAAGGCGGCGAGTTTACGGCTTTCATCCCGTGGACCTTCCAACGAGAGAACACCGCACTTGGCCGCAAGATAACCGAAGAGCCGACGGGAATCGATTACCTTAAGATGCTCGCCGTTTCGCGGCTTTTCCTCGACAATATTCAGCATATTCAGGCCTCGTGGCTGACGCAGGGCATCCGGCTCGGTCAGGTCGCTCTCCGATTTGGTGCAGACGACATGGGCTCGATCATGATCGAAGAGAACGTCGTTTCCGCCGCCGGTGCCAATAACGAAGCGAATGAACGCGATCTCCGCTACCAGATCTCCGAGGCCGGTTTCCGCCCGCAGCAGCGAGACATTCTTTACAACTACGTTCATCGCGATGGAGCCGAGAACCTCGACACGCGAAACTCGATGCCGCTGAAACAACTTAGCGTAGCTTTTGCTGATTAACGAGATCCGATCACGAATGGCAACCGTAACAATAGGTAAAAGTAGCTCGGTTGGTTGGGCTTTCACGGTCGCGTGCTCACTCTTTGCCGGCTCTTTGCTGGCCATCTGTATAACTCGCTTGGATCCCGATGGTACCGGCGGCAGTATTTTAGTGTTGCCGGCCCTGCTGGCTGGCTTCGGTATTTCATCGGTCGCGTTCATCTTCGGTCTCGCTACCGCTTTCGACCCGGTAGGGCGAAAGCTGCTCGTATTCTCATTCCTCATTTGGCCCGCACAATTCATCGCCCTATACTTTTTCCGGTGAACTGCGGCTTAAGTTTTATTTAACCTGCCGCGTCTTTATTTTTCTGAATCCATCCATATATCCGCGCCGAAAACCTCTTTTACAAATTACTTTTAATTTTTTCGGACAAGGGAGGAAATTTCATGAAAACTATTCTGTGGACACTCGTTCTCACGCTATCCGTTGCGCTCAGCGTTTCTGCTCAGAAGACCACTTCGCGTGGCGATGCTCCGTTCGCTCCGCCGCCGAGCGTCGGCAATTTGGTTGAGGTCGCACTCGAGGTCAACGGCAGCGGTCCGTTTGCGGGCCAGTTCGATACGCTCATAGCTGCTGTACTCGCGGCGGACCCGGTGATCGTTGAGAAGCTGACTAAGAAAGGCAAGCTAACCGTTTTTGCCCCGACCGATGATGCGTTTGCCGCACTCGGTATCAACCCCGGCAATGTTGGTGATCTCGACCAGGGATTCCTGACGCAGGTGCTTGCCTATCACGTTGTTCCCGGCGAACGCCTAGCAGTCGATGTGATCCAGACTTCGCGCTTCCGCAGCATTCAGGGCACTTTCTTCTTCCAGGAAGGCGGCGTCCTGACCGATGCGGTGGGTCGCACGTCAAACATTATTGTGACTGACGTAATGGCGGACAACGGCGTGATCCACGCGATCGATGCAGTCATCCTGCCGTTCGCACCGTCGGCGATCAAGTAGCAACTCAGTTCTCAGCTCATAGGCCGGCACTAGTTCCATCGGGACAGCGCCGGTCTTTTTGCGTTTTGCGGTTACAATACCGCGCATGGTTCGGCGAGTCGCGTTGAGTTCATTGACCGTCATTGTTCTCGGCTCATTGCTCCACTTTACGTGGGAATGGAGCGGGCGAAGCCCGATCGCCGCCATCTTCTCCGCGATCAACGAGAGTACGTGGGAACACCTCAAAATGGCGTTCTGGCCCGCTCTCCTGTTAACTCCGTTTCATCGTTTTATCTACGGACGCCTTGCCGGTTTGCTGCCCGCCGCAGTTATCCGTAGTTTGCTTTCACCGCTGGTGATCGTGGTCCTGTTTTATGGCTCCATTGCTGTTACGGCTACGAACTTTCTCGTGCTGGATATCGGCATATTCGCCGCCGCAATCATCATCGCCGAATGGGCCGGCCATCGCATGATGCAGCGGCAATTCGGGAACGCGATAAAGATCGCGTCGGCCGCCTTGCTCGTCATCGCGGCAACCGCGTTTGCCACACTTAGCTTTATCCGCCCGAACAATTTCCTTTTCAAAGATCCGCACGAGGTGCGTCATCTCGCGTTATCATATTCCGGTGCCCGAATTCATTCTTGAAACTGCCATCGACGCCCCGCCCGAAAGATGCTTTGCCCTGGTGCGTGACCCGCGGCTGCACGCGGATACTATCGTCGTCCACGAAGGCGAGTTCGGGCTCGGGCAGCGTGTCCGGTTCGAGAGCCGGATGCTCGGCATCAGGCAGCTGCTGGTCGTTGAAGTGACCGAGTTTGAACCGCCACACCGCATCACGGATGAAATGGTCAGCGGAACGTTCCGCGAGTTTCGCCATGTTCACGAGTTTCTGCCGCATCCTACCGGCACCCTGATGCGCGATACGGTTATCTGGGCGTCACCGCTCGGCCTGCTTGGACGGACTGCAGACGAGTTGTTTCTCCGTAAAAAACTGACCCGCCTGATCACCGCCCGAAACGCACGGCTAAAACAAATTGCGGAGAGGGCGGTCGCGTGAATGGCTGCGAACCTCAAAATCGTCTCGTCTCAGCGCGCGCACGCATGGTTTGAGACGGTATGAGACGGTCGTGAGACGCAGTGAGACGATCCTGAGACGGCGTGAGACGCATTTGAGACGGGTCGAGACGACCCCGAGACGGTATGAGACGACGATGAGACGGTATGAGACGGACTTTGAAATTTCAAATTTGATATTTCAGATCTCAAATCTCAGATCCCGAATCTCTCACTTCTCAATTCTCATCTCGCATTTATTTCCGCGTCCTGATACCGCCCTTGCTCACGCGCGGGCTTTCGCACAGGTTCTTCACTTTCTTTGCTGTTTACGAATCACGACTCACTATTTTCAAAGAGCACGCTGCGGTGTGGGCCGCGGGCAGGTTTATTAGTGTGCCATAGATAGGACTGCGTGGCAAGAATAATATGCATGTCCGGGCGTAATTTGCCCGGCCGACGCAGAGGTTAACTACCCGCGTTGCGATAAATGGTCTATTCTGTCGTCAACCCGGCACGGGGGTGTTTGTGCGATGGCAAATTCGGTGGCGGCAGTTGAAGAGGTGAG
>JAUCQE010000445.1 GCA_030372865.1 Pyrinomonadaceae bacterium | reverse complement strand
GCGAGGCGTTCGTCGGAACATCGCGCGATTTCACCCAGGGGCCGATCGTTCCGGGTCTGATAATTCTCGCTATTCCGATGATCCTCGAAATGTCGATGGAAGCACTTTTCGCTATCGTCGATACGTTTTTCGTCGCAAAGCTCGGAGCTGAGGCGGTCGCCGTGGTCGGATTGACCGAATCGGTGCTTGCCTTGATCTACGCCGTCGCCGTTGGCTTAAGCGTCGGTGCGACCGCAACGGTCGCGCGCCGCATTGGCGAAAAGGACGCGGACGGCGCCGCACGCACTGCGACGCACGTCGTTTACCTTGGCGTGGCGGTCTCGGTGGTGCTCGGCATTATTGGGATCGTCTTCTCGGCGGATATCCTTCGCGCGCTTGGTGCCGAACCGGCGGTGGTCACGCTCGGAACGCCGTTCGCGCAGGTCATGTTCGGCACGAACATCGTGATCATCATGCTGTTTCTCTTGAACGGCATATTTCGCGGAGCGGGCGACGCAGCGATAGCGCTTCGCGTGCTGATGGTCGCGAACGGGCTTAACATCATTCTCGATCCGTTGTTCATCTTCGGCGTCGGGTTTTTCCCTGAGCTCGGCGTTACGGGTGCAGCGGTCGCGACCGTGATCGGCCGGGCCATTGGTGTTGCGTTTGCCGCGTGGGCGCTTTTCGGACGTAACAACGGCCGCATCGTCGTCAGGCGTGAGCACTGGCGGTTCGACCCGAAACTGCTCTGGAATATCCTGTCGCTTTCGGGCACCGCTGTCCTGCAGTTCCTGATCGCGACCGCAAGCTGGAGCGGTCTCGTCGTCATCGTTGCCGGTTTCGGCAGCGTGGCGATAGCGGGTTACCAGATCGGCCTTCGTGTGATCATCTTCGTGATCTTGCCGGCGGTCGGGCTGGCGAACGCGGCGGCGACCCTAGTAGGTCAAAACCTCGGTGCGGGCAAACCCGAAAGGGCCGAGCGGGCCGTGTGGACCGCCGGTTTTCTTAATGCCGGATTGCTCGGGCTCGCAGGCCTTTTCTTCGTGATCTTTCCGGACTGGGTCGTATCTATCTTTACGAGCGAGCCTGACGTTGCCGGTTACGCCCGCGAGTGCCTGCGGATAGTCGGTTACGGCTATGCGTTCTACGGGCTTGGGATGGTCATGGAAAGCTCGTTCAACGGTGCGGGTGATGCGTGGACGCCGACCTATCTTAACTTCTTCATCTTTTGGATGCTTGAGATACCGCTCGCATATCTGCTCGCACGGTATTTCGGTTGGGGAACCGACGGCGTTTTTTGGGCGATCACGATCGCATTCTCGACGCTCGCGGTCGTTTCGGCACTGCTATTCCGCCGCGGAAAGTGGAAGCTGAAAACGGTCTAGCGGACTCTTCTTGCTGGCAGGCCCTGTAAACGGTGGGCCTGTCCGCATTAATCGGAAGCTCAGTATTGGGGTAGAATGCGGGTTGTGAGTTTTCCCAACCCGCAGACCCATAATTTTCCAAACTGGATCAGGCACGGCGACGATCTGTTCTACGGCCGCGACGTTGTCTCGTTCGGTGATGAGTTAACGGTTGAGAACCTTCGCGAAGCCTACCGAAACGGCATCTTTCCGTGGTTCATGAAAAGCATTCCGCTGCCGTGGTACTGCCCTGCAAAGCGGGCAATATTGGATTTTTCGCGGCTTCATGTTCCGCGCAGCCTAGCCAAAGAACAGCGGCGGAGTAAGCTCACGTTTACCGTAGATAGGGCGTTCACCGAGGTAATGAAAGCATGCTCTCAGTCGTTTCGGCCCGGGCAGGACGGCACTTGGATAACCGATGAATTTATCGAGGTATATTCCGCCCTTCACCGCGAAGGCATGGCACACAGCGTCGAGGCGTGGTCGCCCGCGGGAGAACTCGTCGGCGGGCTTTACGGCGTTGATTCGGGCGGCGTATTCTGCGGCGAGTCGATGTTCTTCATCGAACCGAATGCTTCGAAACTTGCACTGCTTTTCCTGATCGGCAGGATGAAGGAACGCGGTGCGACGTGGATGGACATTCAAGTGATGACGCCGCATATGCGCGCCCTCGGGGCCACAGAGATCAGCCGGGCCGATTTTATGAGTAAGCTCAGAGAAACGCAGCAGATGAACCTGAATTTGTTCTAAAGATATGGACACACAGACAGCACTACGCGAGCACCTTTTCGAACTGCTGGACGGCAGGTCGGCACACATCGGGCTTGAGGCCGCGATCCGCGGTTTTCCGATGAACCTGATCAACGAACGGATGGACGACACACAGCATTCGCCCTGGGAACTGCTTGAGCACATTCGGCTCGCGCAATGGGACATTGTCGAGTTCTGCCGCGACCCCAAGCATGTATCACCGGATTTTCCCGATGGTTATTGGACGCTCGGCAATGCAAGCGTGATCGAATGGGAGCGTTCGGTTGAACAGATATTGGCAGATCTTGAAGCGATGAAGGTGATGGTCGCGGATATCCGGAACGACCTTTTCGCTCCGATCCCGCACGGTGACGGCCAGACGCTGCTGAGAGAAGCAATGCTCGTCGCCGACCATAATTCATACCACCTTGGCCAGCTGATGCAGTTAAAGAAAACGCTGGAAGCGAAAGTCGTCTAACCGAAATGCCGCATCGAGAAAGGAAGAACATCACGCCCGGAATGAACGTCGCGATCGTGCTGAAAGAAGACCAGCGGACAGGACGCGAGACGCTCGGCGTTGTAAAAGACCTCCTCACCAATTCGCCGACACACCCGCACGGTATAAAGGTCCGGCTTGCAGATGGGCAGGTCGGCCGGGTTGTGCGGATCGTTGGTGACGTCACGGACTAGCGGTACGAATCGGTTTAGGTTACTCTTCCAAAAATCTTTTTACGCATCGGTCTTGGGTATTCATTCGTTCGCGAACACATTCCAAACGTCGAATTATGAGAACCGCAATTGCCCGCTTGATGATCGGATTCTTTTTCGCCGCCGCAGTATCTGCGGCCTCTCATGGGCAGAGCACGACGGTCAAGCCGAATGAACTCAAAAAGAAGGTCGATTCGCTGTTCATCGGGCTCAACAAGCCGGATTCGCCAGGCGCCGCAATCACCGTAGTTGAGAACGGCCGCGTGATAGCAAAACGCGCTTACGGCTTCGCGAGCATCGAGCACCAGGTGCCCTTCTCGCACAAGACGGTGGTGCGGCTACCCTACTCTGAGGCACGCGAGTTCATGATGATCGCAGCTGTCCTCATGGAAAAGGACGGCAAGCTGAGCCTCAACGACAAGGTGCGGAAATATTTTCCCGAATTGCCCGCCTGGTCCGACCCGGTTACGGTGCTCGACCTGATGAATCACCGCAGCGGTTTCGTCGATGAATGGGCGACCGTGCTGCTAACGCAAAACAGCATGGCGAACAGGTTTGACCGCTCGCAGTTCCTCAATCTGCTCTATACCCAGCCGAAGCCCGAGATCGAACCGACGAAAGGATACATGTATTCGAACTCCGACATGGGGCTGCTGAAGTTCATCCTGGAAAAGGCGGCGGGCGAGCCGCTCCGTGACTGGATGAAAAAGCGGATGTTTGGACCGCTGAAGATGTCGGCGACCCGGATGCACGATGACGTTCTTGAGATCGTGCCGAATATGGCGAGCAGGTACACAGTGGGCCGTGAGGTAAAATTCGCACGCCCCGACAAGATCTCACCGGGCGGTAATTACTTCATCGCAACGAGTGCGGACGATCTGGCCCTTTGGGCGGCGGCACATGCCGATACGAACTCCGTGATCACGTGGGCGACCAAGCAGCTTCTAGAAAAGGTTAGGCTGATGCCCGGCAAGAAGAACCATTACATTTTCGGCCGCTCGGTCGAAAGTATTGACGGGAGCGAGGTGGTGGTCCATCAAGGCGTTAACGGATATACGTACATGATCCGCGTGCCGAGGAAGGGCATTGCGGTTATCGGGACGACTAATGACTGGGGTGGCGTGACGGATAACCTTACAAAGCTCGTCAAGCACCTTCTAAAAGCCACGGACGCCGAATTCGTCAAGCCCCAGTTCCTGACCAAAGCCGTTCCGGTGACCGAGGCCGAACTCAGAAAATACGAAGGCGTTTACCTCTGGCAAGGCCTTGAAGCATGGCAGAGTTCTCGGCCCGTGCGGAGAACGACAACAGCTTATGTTGCAGACGGCGTCTTGAAGTTCAAATTTCTTAGTTACGACGTGCCTTTAACTTTTGTGGGCGGAAACAAGTTCTATTTCAGCGACGGATACGGTACGCAGGTGGAATTCTCAAAAACCGAGGATGGCCGCGACCAGATCGTTATGGAGTTTGATGACGGATACCCTTCGGTCCGGAAGATCAGGGAATCAGCAAAGCTCTGGTCGCCGACGCGGGAAATGCTGGCCCGTTTCGCCGGTCGTTACCATAGCAGGCACCTGGATTATTACTGGACGATTGTTCCTGGCGAAGGCGAAAAGCTGATCCTGAAACGCCCGACGGTGGCAGATACGGAGCTCATCCCCGACGGCGAAAACACCTTTCGGATGGTTGTGCAGGACGGGCACGGTCCCGGGGGATTTAACGCGTGGGTCACGTTTCACATCGACGCGAACGGGAACCCGACGCACCTTACAGCGGGCTTCCCGCGGTTGATGGACCACCGGTTTGACCGCATTTCACAATAAAAAAATGAATGAGCGTTTTCTGATATATGGAGCGAACGGATACACGGGTGAATTGATCACGCGGTACGCGGTCGAGCGTGGGCTTAAGCCGATAATCGCGGGGCGGAATGAGGCGGCGATAAGCGCTCTCGCTGAGAAGCATGGGCTCGAGTATCGCGTCTTCGCGTTGGACGACACGGTAGAGCTCGACGCGGCATTGAGTGAGGTCGCGATGGTGCTCCACTGCGCGGGGCCTTTTTCGCTGACGTCACGACAGATGGGCGAGGCGTGCCTTAGGACAAAAACACACTACACGGATATTACGGGCGAGATAGCCGTTTTCGAAGCATGCGCGGCCGCGAACCGAAAGGCGGAGGACGCGGGCATCATGGTAATGCCGGGCGTCGGGTTTGATGTGGTCCCGAGCGATTGCCTTGCGATGCACCTGAAGAACCGGCTGCCCTCGGCGACGAACCTGACGCTTGCATTTTACGGCATCGGGCGCATGTCGCACGGCACCCAGGCGACGATGACGATGAATGCCGGCAAGGGTGGGGCGGTCCGCCGCGACGGCAAGATAATGCCCGTGCCCGCCGCCTGGCGGACGCGAGAGATCGATTTTGGAGAGGGCATTGTTAAGACCGGTGTGACGATACCGTGGGGCGACGTTTCGACGGCGTATCACTCGACCGGCATTCCGAATATCGAGGTTTACACCATCGCACCGAAAAGCGCGCTGAAGGCTATGAAGCTCAGCCGCTATCTCGGCCCGCTGCTCGAGACCGGCCCGATCCAAAAGTACCTGCAATCGAAGATACCGCCCGGCGGGCCTTCAGATGAAGAGCGCGCACGCGGCCGCTCGCTGCTCTGGGGCGAGGCAAGCGACGACCAGGGCAACCGCGTCGAGGCGCGCCTCACCTGCCCGGAAGGATATACCACAACCGCTCTCGCCGCGCTCAACATCGCGGACAAGATAATTTCCGGAAACTTCAAGCCCGGCTTCCAGACACCCGCCAAAGCCTACGGGGCCGACCTGATATTGGAGATCGAGGGCTCGAAGCGCAGGGACGACTAGTTGATTATTTGGAGGTCGACCCACTGGCTTGTTACCGCGTTCTTTCCGCCGAGCAGGTCGCGGACGATAACTTCAAGTACGTACTCGCCCGGCTGTGTCTCTGCATTTAGCCGCATATATCCGTAGTCGGCCACGCGGGACCAATCAGGCTGGGCGTCGAGCAGCGCGTCGTTGGGCGTTCCCTCGACGATCAAGGCGCCAGCCTAGCGGAGATTGACGGTCGTTAAACGCTTCGGCTGAAAGGCCGCCGGGCCTGTGCAGGCGATGTGATCTCCGTCGTTGACTTTCGAAACCCGCCCGGTCCGGTCCGCAACGAAAAAGGCCGCACGATTCTCAACATGCGGCCTGCAAAACACGAGTCGCCTCGCGGCTCGTTACACGTCGAGGTTCTTTACATCGAGTGCGTTGTCCTCGATGAACCGGCGGCGGGGTTCGACGGAGTCGCCCATCAGGACCGTGAAGATCTGGTCGGTCTCGATGGCGTCTTCGATGCGAACCTGGAGCAGCGTCCGCTTGTCCGGGTCCATCGTCGTTTCCCAGAGCTGTTCGGGGTTCATCTCGCCAAGGCCCTTATATCGCTGGATCGTCAGGTCTTTCTTGGCTAGTGCCGTCACCTTTTCGAGAAGGTGGTCTCGTGACGTGATCTCCTCGCTCTTCCCGTTCTCGCCGAGGATGAACGGGCCGGGGAAATCGCCGTCAAGGTCGCGCTTGATCTCGACCGCCTTCTGGAATTCGACGTAGCTTGCCACGTTCCAGTCGAAGATGATCTTCTGCCCGTTCGGCAGGCCGATCTCTATCTCGGAAAGCCCGTGCTCCTCGTCACTCGTCAGTTCGGTCGCGTAGCCAGCCCGCGAGATGAATCCCTCGACCTCGGCCATCAGCTCTTCCTGAGCGAAGACCTTTTTGAGCCGGACATTGTGCTTTTCCAAAACACCCTCACGGCCGGCAAACGCTTCAAGGATCGCATCGCGCAGACGCTCGTCATTCGCGACGCGGCGGCTGAAGCGGTCCGCATAAGTACGGAGCTCAATGGTCTGCTCGAGCAGCTTGGTAAGTTCCCGGCCCTCGATCGTCCGGTCGTTCATCGTGACGCCGACGTCCGCCGTTCCCATCCGCATCAGGTAGCGGAACATCGACTTTTCGTCCTTGATGTACTCTTCCTTTTTGCCCCGCTTTACCTTGTAGAGCGGCGGCTGGGCGATGTAAACATACCCGCCCTCGACGAGCTGCGGCATCTGCCGATAAAAGAACGTCAAAAGCAGCGTACGGATGTGCGAACCATCAACGTCTGCGTCCGTCATCAAGCAGATCTTGTGGTAACGGAGCTTGTTCGGGTCGAAGTCCTCTTTGCCGATGCCGGTGCCGAGAGCGGTGATCAACGCCTTGATCTCGCCGTGGCCGAGCATCTTGTCAAAGCGGGCTTTCTCGACGTTGAGGATCTTACCCTTGAGCGGAAGGACGGCCTGGTTCTTACGATCGCGGCCCTGCTTTGCCGAGCCGCCTGCTGAGTCCCCTTCAACGATATATATCTCAGACAATGCCGGGTCTTTTTCCTGGCAGTCAGCGAGCTTGCCGGGCAGCGTTGAGGTCGTCAGTGCAGACTTACGCACGATCTCGCGGGCCTTGCGGGCGGCGTCGCGGGCACGTGCAGCGTCAACCGCTTTGCCGACGATCTTCTTGGCGACGTTCGGATTCTGTTCGAAAAACTCGGCGAGCTTTTCATTTAGGAACGACTCGACCGGTCCCTTGACCGGCGAGTTGAGCTTGCCCTTCGTCTGCCCCTCGAACTGCGGCTGCGGGATCTTGACCGAGATAACG
>JAUCQE010000444.1 GCA_030372865.1 Pyrinomonadaceae bacterium | reverse complement strand
ATACGAGATACACAGCGCTGTCTCGTGGGCTCGGAGATGTGTATAAGAGACAGCTCCAGGAAGCCACCGCCGCCGGCCTCATCCCGCATGAGGTTGATATCGAATTCGTCGACTAATGTTTCGGTACATTTCTCTACCGACGCAAAAAGCCCCTCGTTTCAGAGGGGTTTTTCGTTCTTATCCCGAACTTGCGGGTTTACGGTGCGGCGTTCCACGCAGGAACGACGACTCGAATCGGGCTCGAACGGTTCCTCCTGCCCGATTGCCCGTTCGACGCCGAGGCCGAACAGTAGCGCGATCAAGATGAAGACTGTACATAAATCGGCTCTGTACATCATTTGAATGGCTCCAATCAACACGACTACGCTCGACCTACGACCTCTACTTGTTTACGCCGCTTCCTCGCAGTGGCGAAAGCTGTCGAATCCGTCCAGCACTTAATTCGTTCGCAATTTCCACAGTTCTTTGATGCGGCTTTGCAAGCCCTCCTGCGATTCCAGGTCGACCCGTTCTTTCGACCGCACGACAACGTCTGGTCGGTTAACTCTTATAGATACAGCGCTTTTCTGCCCTTTTATTGGGTCAACATAAATACTCAGCGTGTACTGGTTTCTGATCTCATCCAAGACCAACTGCCGAGCCGACCGAAAATTGCTCGCCCCGGCGAGAAGCAGTCTGCCGCCCGTTAGTGTTGCGAACGAATTATAGTAGTCAATGCCCGGAATCTTAATGAGTTCGTTGGACGTCATCGTTCTGCCTAGAAATTCTCTTGGAAATGTCGCGGTCTGGTAGAAGACCGGGTAAACAACAGCATCTGACGCGGTCAGATTGCGGTAATCGACCCACCTCCGTCGGTCGTCAACTTGATAAGAAGGTACGTTCTTCCAATTGAATTCAGGGAGGTTTGAATCGGGATCCGCAAAGAGCACAATGCCCTTCCGACCCTGCACCGCCGCCAGCTCTCGGAAGACGACCTGGTGGACGACGGCTTTCATCAATCGAACCCGTTCACGGCTCGAGTCGATTCCCCCAATCGCCCGCCGCAGTTTGGCCTTGTCAGCCGTAAGTTCACACACGACGCGGTAACCGATGTCGAACCGGATCACCATCGCGCGGTCGTCCGGCCCCAAAAGTTCGACAAAATCTTGTGCATCCCGGCGGATCTGGTCTAGCACATCCGCCGTGTTCGAATTCGAATCGATCACGAGGGCCACAGTTACCGGTCCACTATCGGCAAAATAATCGATCTCCCTTGGTTTACCGTCGACCAACAGTTGAAAATCATTCTCCGTCAAGCCCTTTACCGGGACACCCTTACTGTCGCTAACGAATACCGGTATGCGAAGAATCGCCGTCTCAATCTTTTCTACCGGCTCGTCCTGAGCACTTATGGATATCAACGCGCACAACGAAGTGACAATCGATATTACGACTCGCTGAACTGATTTGGAACACAAGCTTGTCGTCATTTGTACATGCCAAATGGAGCGCTTCAGCGTTGACGGTGGTTCATTAATCGGTTGGTCCAATACTGTCGCTCTGCGCGAATGTGTGGCCGAATCGCACTTTTCGTCCTTACCAAATTTCCTTGTTTGACCGTCCTCACTGTGAGGTTGCGTGAGTTTGCGGTTGAATCCTCATCCAAATAAAATCCCAACACGTATTGGTTCCGCACGCCGTCCAGGATCTCCCCAAATGCGGACTTGAAGTTTTCGGCACCCGCTGCATAAACGCGGCCACCCGTTAAGGACGCGTAATAGTAATAATTCTTCATCGGCGGTATTTGCAGCAGTTGATCGAACGTGAGCGTTTTCCCAACCAGGTGGCGAGGAAACGTATATGTTTGATAGAAGATGGGATAAACTGCTGCATCCGATTCAGCCAAAAATTTCGGCTGGAAAAGCTCATTATCCTTTATGTCATACCACGCGATTGCCGAATCGGGATCGCCGAAAATGACCACAGCTTTCTTACCTTTCAAATCGGCCATCTCGTAATAAATAATTTGATGCAGCACCGTATCCATTAGCCGAGCCCGATCTCTGTGTGAATCGATCATCCCAACCGCGCGACGCAATTTTTTGCGGTCAGACGTCCAATCAGTGAGAACTTTGTAGCCCATATCCAATCTCACGACTATCGCGTGCTCGGCGGGGCGAAGGTGGTCAATAAATCGCTGAGCGTCCCGCTTGATCCGGTCCAGGACTTCGCTGGTGTTCGACATCGCGTCAATGACGATTGCGATGCTGACCGCACCGCTATCGTCGAAGAAATCGATCGGTTGCTTCTTGCCATTGATCGATACCTCGAAGTCCTCTCTCGCAAGGCCGCTCACTGGACGACCGGCGGAATCGGTCACGACCACAGGGATGTTGGCGATGGCCGTTTCAATCTTCTCAACTGCTTCGTCCTGAGCTGTAGCGTCGAAAACCACGAGAATTACGAGGACCAGGCTCATCGGTATGGAGCGTGTCAGCTTAAGCATAGTGGTCATTGTTGGCATCCAAATCTCACGATCGTTTCGCCGAAAGATCTGACGCCTATTCTGCGCGGAGGGATTTATAATCCCTCCGCCGATTTCCAAATTAACTCCGGTCGTCTATACACACTGATTGATCCCGCTATTCGCAAGACAAGTGTTCCGAGCATCCCAATTTTCGGATCCTTCGTAAATCAAATTGCACATCGCGGCCCTGTCGTGCGCGGCGGGGCAAATATCGATTTGTTCGATACAATTACCGAGATTGCCTTCGCCGATACCCAAACACGTAAAATATGCAGAACCGCGGTTGTCATAGTTTGCGGAAATGGTTGCCTCGCATGCAGCTTGGCTCGCGGCTAAACAGCATGAGGCGTAGCCGGAAGGTGGTCCTTGGGCGCACTGCGCCTCCGCAGCAGCGGGACAGGTTGGGGGTGCATTTAATGCACAATATGACTGCCTAATCGCATACTGCTGAGCCGTGTTCGAATATCCGTTATCGCAGGTGTTCCACTTATTATAGACCGCTGTCGCGCAATCCCGGGCGGCCGATGCAGGCGTTTCGGTATAAATCATCCATCCGGTTAACGTTATTACAATTAAGGTTGTTAATCTGGTAAGTAATCGTTTCATATTCTGCTCCTTTATTACTTGAACTGCTGTCTCTTATACACAACTCCGAGCCCACGAGACAGCGCTGTGTATCTCGTTTGCCG
>JAUCQE010000443.1 GCA_030372865.1 Pyrinomonadaceae bacterium | reverse complement strand
AAGAGACAGCCTACAACTGTAAATACGAATACAAATATCTCGAACACAGCGGTTTCGAACACGAACGCGAATTTCTCGAATACCAACTCAATGTCGTCGGCCATGGTCAACGAAGCACGCGAGCCTGAACAATATCAGGCGACGGTAACCGTGCGTGTCGAAGCTCTCGGCGATACCAAGACGACGACGTTTCCGACGCTTGCTGCGGACGTTGCACGTGCAGGCGATTCAAGGCGAATGGTCTTTACAATGCCCGCAGGCGGGCGTGTCGTCTTTCTCGATAAGAGCGGGCAGAACTACCTCGTCCTGCCGGACAAGAACCAGTACGCGGAGCTGAACCGGGAATCGCTCGGCTTCGAAGTACGAAGACTGCTGATGCCGGACCAGATCGTCGATCAGGTACGCGGCGTTCAGGGGATGCAGCGTCTCGGCGAAGAACCCTACCAGGGCCCGGCAGCGATCAAGTATCGCTACGCAGCGGTAACGGACACCCAGACGCCTGCAGGCGATGTGGCAACGGAATCGTTCCTGTGGGTCGATAAGGAGACGGGATTGCCGCTCAGGTCGGAGACCGTATCGCGATCACAGACCGGAGGGAACGTGCAGGGTTATCAGGGATTGAAGATCGTAACCGAGATCACCAACGTGAACACGACGGTTCCTGCAGATGCATTCGCAGACCCGACGACCTTGCAGAAGATCGAATCGGAACAGGTGCGTGCACAGGTCGATATGATCTTTAACACGATCGCAGGACTGCTTGTCCGTGCGATGGGAACGACTCAGCAGCAGCCGGCTCCGGCTGTAAGCCCGAGTCCGACGATGTCACCGAGATAGGAGGGCAAATTGGTGAAGATCATCGTTGGAATATTGATCGGGCTTTTGCTTGGTGCCGGGATAACGCTCTATATGACGGGTGGCTTTCCCGGCACCCAACCGGCGGTCGTTGGCGAACCGATCCAGCCGCCTGACCCGAACGGGCCGCCTGCGGGAACGGTCGAGGTCGTATTGCAGGAGCAGTTCTTTAACGAGGTGCTCGGCACGATCTTTACGGAGGTCAACAGCCCAAGGTTCGCTCTTGCAGAGAACGCGGGAGCCGGCGATTGCCCGAGCAGCTTGACAGTCCTGCCGGAGAACAGCGGCGTACCGACGGCAGTTGCCTTCGAGAACGGGCGTTTGGAAGCCAGGCTCGCATTTTCGGGGACGTATCGCTCGATATTCGGCTGCCTGCCGTTTACGGGCTGGGCACCGGCTGCGTTGGATCTAAGGTTTGATCCGCAGACGCGATCCGTGCTTGGGCAGCTGAATGTTCAGAGCGTAAACCTCAAGGGGATAAACCCTGCATTCGGAGAATTGGTAACGCAATTCGTGCAATCGACGCTGAACAGCCGGGTTAACCCGATAACTATCATTCAGGGGCAGCAGCTTGCGTTCGATCAACCGATAGCCGCTGCAGACGGCAGCCTGCGTG
>JAUCQE010000442.1 GCA_030372865.1 Pyrinomonadaceae bacterium | reverse complement strand
ACCGTTCGGAACTCGTCGGCAGCGTCAGATGTGTATAAGAGACAGATCAAAGATTTCGACCGCCTTACCGCACGCATCGATTGCCGCGGCCCGGTCGAGGGCATCGTCGCCGAGGCGACCAAAGAAGGCACCGTTCGCGGCTATGTGAAAAACCCGGTCGTTGAAATGCCCGCCCGCGGCGACGGCAAGTTCGACGTCAGCGGCATCATCGGCGAAGGAACGTTCTATGTCATCCGCGAGGCCGGTTTCGATATCGGCTTTCGCCCTGACCCCTATGTCGGCTCAGTGCCGATCGTCTCCGGCGAGATCGCAGAGGACTTCGCCTATTACCTCGCAAAATCGGAACAGATCCCGTCAGCCGTCCTGCTCGGCGTGCTGCTGCAGAATGCCGAACCCTACGTCACGGCCGCCGGCGGCATAATGCTGCAAATGATGCCCGGAGCCAACGACCACATCGTGACCATGATCGAGGACACCATCCGCCACGCCCCGCACGTCACCTCGGTGATCAAGGAAGGCGCCGCCCCGCGTGACCTCGTCGAAATGGCGCTCGGCATAATCGACTACGAGATACTCGAAGAAAAAGACGTCACCTTCGCCTGCACCTGCTCGCACGAAAAAGCCATCGCCATGGTCGCCGCCCTCGGCCCTCAAGAGGTCGCCGCCATGCTAGCCGACGACAAAGGCGCAGTCATGACCTGCGGCTTCTGCAACGAAACCTACCACCTCAACGAAGACGACCTGCGGCAGATACTGGAAAGCTGTGAATCGTGAATCGTAAATCGTAAATAGAAGCGGAAAAAGCTGACAGCTCGCAGCTGATAGCTGACAGCCGGTCTGAAACGACCGCCGCCAGCTATCAGCCGTCAGCCTGAAGAAACAAAAAACTGGGAACTGGAAACTCGCTGCTGGAAACCGGTGTTCGCCCCTCAACCTAGCGTTTTTTTGGTTGTGGGAACCACGGCTCGCAATCGCCCTTCACCCACGCCCGGCTGCCGGTGCTCGTTTTTTGTTTCAGGTCGTCCAGGCTCTGATACTTTCGAGTGACAAGAGGAAAGTCCGTCACGGGATTCGCATCGCGGTCAAATTCCAGCGAAACGAATTCTGCCAGACAATAGAACTCCGGCCGGCCGTTCAGACGGATCACAAGCGTACCGTTTTCGAAGCTCTCGTCCGTGTAACTGACCGGTTTGAATCCGTTGGTTGAAAGAAACACCTCGCCTTCGGTGATGCGCATGACCATTCCGTTTCCCGATGACCAGCAACCGAGAAAGTCCTGCCGGCCCGCCGTCGTCACCACCCGCATCGCCTTCGGCGTAACGTCCGCCGCCGGCTTGCTTACCTCATCATCTTCCAGTGACCAAAGCCCGCACCCGGCGAAAAGAGCGCTCAGTATCAGTA
>JAUCQE010000441.1 GCA_030372865.1 Pyrinomonadaceae bacterium | reverse complement strand
ACCGGTTTGCGGGCGGCGGTCGCTTCGTCGAGGCGGCCGATGCGGGTCGAATGCGGTGCGTCGATGACGAACTGCGGGTTCTCCTGGGCCTCGCGGTCGATGTCGATCATCGCTTCGACGAAGGCATCGAGATCTGCGCGGCCTACGGATTCGGTCGGTTCGACGAGCATTGCACCTTCGACGACGAGCGGGAAGTAGATCGTCGGCGGATGGAAACCGTAATCGATAAGACGCTTTGCGATGTCGAGCGTATGGACGCCCTTACGCGACTGGTTCTTGTGCGAGAAGATCGCCTCGTGCATGCAGTCGGCGTCGAATGGCTTGTGGTAGGTGTCCTTGAGCTTCTCGGCCAGATAGCGTGCGTTCAGGACGGCGGTCTCGGTCGCCTCTTTCAGGCCCTCGGCACCGTGCGTGTAGATGTACGAGAGTGCCCGGATCATCATCCCAAAATTGCCGAAGAACGCTTTTACGCGGCCGATCGTGTGCGGCAGGTCGTAGTTCAGGTGGTATCGGTCGCCGTCCTTTTCGACGCGCGGCACAGGCAGGAACTCGGAAAGCTCGGCCGTGCAGCAGCAGGGGCCGCATCCCGGGCCGCCGCCGCCGTGCGGTGTCGAGAACGTCTTGTGCAGATTGAGGTGGATAACGTCCACGCCCATATCGCCGGGGCGAGCGACGCCGACGAGGGCGTTCATGTTCGCTCCGTCCATGTAAACGAGCCCGCCGGCCTCGTGGATGATGTCGCAGATCTCCTTGATGTTCGTTTCGAAGATGCCGACCGTGTTCGGGTTCGTCAGCATCAGGCCGGCGACGCCGCCCTCGCCGCAAAGCTCGCGAAGATGTTCGAGATCGGTCAGGCCTTCGGCGGTCGAGCGGATGGTCTTGACGGTAAAGCCCGCGAGAGCGGCCGACGCCGGGTTCGTGCCGTGTGCCGAGTCGGGAATGAGCATCACGCGGCGGTCTTTCGACGCCTCGCCGTCGCGCTTATCGAGAAACGCGCGGATGAGCATGACGCCGGTCATCTCGCCCTGGGCTCCGGCGGCGGGCTGGAGCGTGACGCCGGGAAGCCCGGTGATCTCGGCAAGGTCTTCCTGCAGTCGGTACATCAGCTCAAGCGCACCCTGCGATTCCTCTTCGGGTGCGAGCGGATGAAGGTTCGTGAAGCCCGGAATACGCGCGGTCTTTTCGTTGAGCCGCGAGTTGTACTTCATGGTGCACGAACCGAGCGGGTACATGCCGAGATCGATCGAGTAGTTCCAGGTCGAGATCCGCGTGAAGTGGCGGATGACGTCGACCTCCGAAACCTCCGGGACATTCGCGAGATCGTCATTACGGCGAAGTTCGGCCGGGATGATCGAATCCATCGATGTTTCCTCGACATCCAGCTTCGGCAGCGCATAGCCGACACGGCCGGTCTGCGAGCGTTCGAAGATCAATCCCTCATTCTGCGTTGGATGCTGTGTAACTTTCTTGATTCCCATATGAAATTATGCCTTCGGCAATCCTTTTCTGGCTACGTTCTCGACGACGCTGCAAAAGCGGTCGAGTTCCCAGAGCGTCGTGTAAACATTGGGCGTAATGCGAATGCCCGTAAATTCTTCGTGAACGATCGGCGTCGTAAAGATCTTGTGCTTCGACATCAGGTATCCGCCGAGCTGGACCGGATCGACGCCGTCGATCTTGAAATTCCCGATCGCACACGATTGCGATGGGTCGAACGATGTATTGAAGCCGACCTTCGGCACGTCTTTGAGCCGGTTCATCCAATAACGTGACAAATATCTGAGCCGTTCTTCCTTTCGCTTGCCGCCGATCGCGTGGTGAAAGAGGATCGCTTCGCCGATCGCAAGCCGCATCGCGGCGGAGTGCGTGCCGATCTCCTCGAACTTTCGGATGTCGGTCTTCTGCTTGTCCTCGGCGGCCATCAGCGGCCAGATCTTCGCGATCTTGTCCTTTTTCACGTACAGCATTCCGGTGCCCTTCGGCGCGTAAAGCCATTTGTGCAGGGAAGTGCCGTAATAATCGCAGCCGATATCGCTCTGTTTGAAGTCGAACTGGGCGAAAGCGTGCGCACCGTCGACGATCGTTTCGATCCCGCGTGACCGAGCCATCTCGCAGACCTTCTTGACCGGGTTGATCTGCCCCGTCAGGTTGATCTGGTGCGAGACCAGGATCAGCTTTGTCCGCGGCGTGACGGCCGCCTCGTATGCGGCGGCGATGTCATCGACGTTCCTCGGTGCGATCGGTATCGAGATCAGCTTAAGCTTTAACCCTTCACGCAGTTCGCGCTGGCGGAGCGTGGTCAGCATCCGCGGGTAGTCTTGCGTGCTCGTCAGGATCTCATCGCCCGCTTTGAAGTCCATGCCTATCAGCAGGGTCTCGAGCGATTCCGATGCGTTTCGCGTGATCGCGATCTCTTCGCGGTCGCAGCCGAACATCTCGGCGAGGCCCGTACGCACCGTTTCGGACTGCGGCTCCAAAAGCTGCCACATCGTGTAGGCGGTCGCGTCTTCCTGCTGCCAGGTGTACCGGACGAACGCTTCGGTGACGATCCGCGGGCTCGGGCTGACGCCGCCGTTGTTCAGGTTGACGATGCCGCGCGTGACCGAGAATGCTTGCTGTATCGCCGCCCAGAAATCCTCGTTTGCGGCTGCCTCTGCCGGAGTCAGGTGTGCGACTGCCTTGCCGGCTGCATTCACATTTTCAAATAGCGAGGCGACGGTCGCGGATGACAACGCCATCAGGCCGAGGCCTTTGCCCGCCGAGGTTAGAAACCTCCGACGGTCGAAATCAGGGAAGTTCTTTGCGATCGACATGGACCTTCTCCAGTTCGGCCTTGCATGACCAGCACACGTAGGCTTCGGGGTTAACGGAAGCGAGGCATTTCGGGCACCGCGGCCCGAGGCCTTTCCACCAAATGACGATGTTCTGAGCCGCGAGGGCGAGAGCGGCGAACAACGCGATCGCCAGTATCGTCCCCAAACAGATCAAGATCTCGAACGGCCCAAATATCATTGCCCCCTTGATCGATCAAACTACCTGAAACACAACGCCGGAACGGTGCCCGGCGTCCCAACCAAACCTAAGCGGCAAGGGCAGCGACGAGTGCGTCGATCTGCTCCCGCTTGTTCACTTCCGTGACGCAGACCAGAAGGTCGTTGTCGTGCCCGCCGTAATACTTCGACAGCGCAAGGCCGCCGATGATGCCGTGTTCGGTGCGAAGCTTCTCGAGCGTCTCGGCTGCCGAACGCGGGCCGCGAACGACGAACTCATTGAACGTCGGCGAGGAGAAGGGGATCGAATACCCGTCGAGTGCCGCGATCTTCTGTTTTGCGTAGGCTGCCTTTTGAGCGTTCTGCTCGGCAACTTCCTGCAGACCCTTCTTGCCCATCGCTTCCATGTAGATGGTAGCGGCAAGTGCTATCAGTCCCTGGTTGGTGCAGATGTTCGAGGTCGCTTTCTCGCGGCGGATGTGCTGTTCGCGGGTCGAGAGCGTAAGCACGAAACCGCGGTTGCCGTTCTTGTCGTAGGCGATCCCGCAAAGACGTCCGGGCATCTGGCGAACGTATTTTTCCTGCGTCGCGAAGATCCCGAGATGCGGCCCGCCGACACTCATCGGAATGCCGAAGGACTGGCCTTCGCCGACGACGATATCCGCTCCGCATTCGCCCGGCGTTTTGAGCAGGCCGAACGAGAGGGCTTCGGTGACGACGACCACGAGCAGCGCGCCGACCGCGTGTGCGGCATCTGCAAGCGCCTTTACGTCCTCGACGCAGCCGAAGAAGTTCGGCGACTGTATAACGAGTGCGGCTGTCTTGTCGTCAAGAGCCTCAAGGCCCGTGACGCGTCCGGTCGTTTCGTCGAATCCGATCTCAACGATCTCCGTGTCGCCGTGCTGTGCATAGGTGACAGCGACGTCGCGGTATTCCTTGTGGACGCTTGTCGCGACGACGATCTTGTCCCGGCGGGTCACACGCTGGGCCATCAGATACGCCTCGGCCATCGCGGTCGAACCGTCGTACATCGACGCGTTCGCGACCTCCATGCCGGTCAGCTGGCAGATGAGCGTCTGGAACTCAAAGATGTACTGCAGCGTGCCCTGCGAGATCTCCGGCTGATACGGCGTGTACGAGGTGAAGAACTCCGACCGCTGAATAAGATGGTCGACGATCGTCGGCGAGTAATGCGAGTAAACGCCCGCACCGAGAAATGAAGGCTTTACCGAACCGGCGTTCTTTGCCGCCATCGATTCCATCGCCCCGATGACCTCGGGCTCGGCGAGCGGGTCGGTGATCTCGAGTGCGCGGCCGAGACGAACGTCTTCGGGGATCGAGCGGAAAAGCTCGCCCGCGTCTTTCAGCCCGAGCATCGAGAGCATCTCGGCGCGTTCTTCGGGCGAATTTGGTATGTATCTCATGAGAATTCGAATTGCATTTTTGACCCTCGGGCGATGCGAACCGGGAATTGCCGGGGCTTATCCCGGTTCGTTCGCCCGTGATCAAAAGATAGAAACTGCTTAGCCCTGGCTTGCTAGGTATTCGTCGTACTCTTCGGACGACATAAGGCCGTCGACCTCCCCGGGGTTCGACATCTTGAACTTAACGAACCAGCCGTCGCCGTACGGGTCGCCGTTCACTTTTTCGGGAGTGTCGTTAAGGCCTTCGTTGATCTCGGTAACCTCGCCGGCGATCGGGGTAAAGACCTCGGAGACCGCCTTGACCGATTCGACCGAACCGAACGCCTCGTGCGAATCGAACTTGTCGCCGACGCTCGGAAAATCGACATATACCACGTCGCCGAGCGACGACTGTGCGTGATCGGTGATGCCGAGCGTTGCAACGTCGCCGTCAACGGAAACCCATTCGTGATCTTTGGAGTAGCGAAGATTCTCAGGAATATTGGACATAGTTTTTAGCTCAATTTATGTGGATCTCTAACTGCTTAAAAGTTCAGTTTGCCGCCTTTTCGCGCTTGTAGAACGGCAGCGCGACGACCATTGCAGCGACGTGTTTACCTCTGATGTCGATTTTAAGTTCCTGCCCGACATTTGCAAACTCAACGGGCACAGATGCGAGCCCGATGTTCTTTTTAAGGAAAGGTGCCGGCGACCCCGAGGTCACGACGCCGACCTTTTCGCCGTTTATATAAACATCAAAGCCGTCGCGGCCGATGCCGGGTTCGGTCATTTCAAAACCGACGACCTTACGAACAAGCCCCGATTCCTTTTGCGACGCGATCTTGTCCCGGCCGACGAAACCGCCCTCTTTATTAAGTTTCGTTATCCAGCCGAGGTTAGCTTCAAGCGGCGAGATCTCGTCCGAAAGCTCGTGGCCGTAAAGCGACATCGCGGATTCGAGCCGGAGCGTGTTGCGGGCGGCGAGGCCGCAGGGAAGTATGCCTTCGTCCTTGCCGGTCTCGAGCATCTTGTTCCAAAGCTGTTCGGCCTTGTCGGCGGGCGCGTAGACCTCAAAGCCATCTTCGCCGGTGTAGCCGGTTCGCGAGATGATCGATTCGACGCCGTCAACTTTGCCGGTCGTGAACCAGTAATATTTGATCTCCGAAAGGTCGGTCTCGGTCAGCCGCTGAAGGATCTCGGTCGCCCTTGGGCCCTGGATCGCGATCTGACAGTAATCGTCGGACGCGTTCGTAAGCGCGACGTTGAAATCGCCTTTGTGCGACGTGATCCAATCCCAGTCCTTCTCGGTGGTGCCGGCGTTCACGACGAGGAGCAATTTCTCCGCGTCAAAGCGGTAAACGAGCAGGTCGTCGACGACGCCGCCTTTCTCATTGGGCAGCGTCGAGTAATGGGCCTGGCCGTCGGCGAGCTTTGTGACATCGTTTGACGTGATACTGTCTATGAACGGGATCGCGTCCGGGCCTTCGACCCAGATCTCGCCCATGTGCGAAACGTCAAAAAGGCCAGCCCGCGTACGGGTGGCCATATGTTCCTCGATAACGCCTGCCGGATACTGGACGGGCATGTCCCATCCGCCGAAGTCCACCATTTTGCCGCCGAGTGCGCGGTGCACCGCATTGAGCGGCGTCTTTTTAAGTTCTTCTTGCGACATATGAGGCTAATTTAAACGACGAAGCTATCACGCACAAGCAGGCGCGTCAACGGATGTGCAATGAGGGCGGGTTATACGGAAAATCGGCGTGACTAATCTGATCAAACGTCGCGTTTCACCTTCTTGCGCTTCTTGAGGTCCTTTTTCTCCGCGGGGATGGTGGCTGCGGCGTCGACGATGTTGTTGCAGTGTTCGATCGAGGCTGAGATCACGACCTTGTCCTTATCGTCCTTTTCGCTCTCGGCTGCCGCGGAGAGTGCCGTGCGGTAGCGCTTCGCAGCGTCCTCGAGCATGCCGACGGCAACGGGGAAAAGCTCGCCGTTGACCTTGTTCTGCTTAAGGGCGTCCTCGTTCCGCTGGGCGATAACGTCAATATCGTCGATCGCCTTTTCAAGCAGGCGGCGGATGTCCATGAAAAGTTGAGCCCGGGTTCCGGTCGGTGCGTCACCCCATTTCTCGAGGTCTTTCTCGCGGGGAGTCCAGCCGCCGACGTCAACTCCGAGAGCCGTGAACCGGCGGTCGATCATTCTGGTCAGGGCCTCGATGCGGAGGTCAATGTCCTGTGCGTCGCGGACGATCTCGATCTCGGCGTCGGTCATATAGTCGCGGCGCTGAGCTGACGCGTCGGATGCGAATCCGAACAATGAAAGCAAAAACGCCAAAAACGCAAACAGTCGAAAGGGCAGACGGTAAACGGAAATTGTATAGGGCATAAACTATGAGTCGCGAACAACTGACGAACCGAAAAGCGGCTCGGTCGCCTTAGTGCGTGCATCGCGAAGCTGCCGCAACAGCGAACGGACGTAAAACTCGTGCGTCAGCGGCATCTCGCGCCGAAGCATCTCAAGCCTCGGCGTGAACCGCCGGAGGCCGATCTCAAAACGCTTGAAGTTATCAAAGCCTTTTCCGGTCCGGCGGTGAAGGTCCACAAGATAGTTAAGCGTATCGACCATTACCGCGTGAAAGACCCCAAGTTCGGTGAACAATTGGTCGAGTTCGTTCGCACCGTTCGCTGCCTCGGCCTTGGCGAGCCGGGCATCCATAAGCGTAAGTGCGAGTTTCGTCCTGTTGTTCGGCTTGGTCTGCTTCTTGAGGTTCTCGGATTCGTCCTTGGGGATGCGTTTGATCGGCGGCGGAGCGGTGTTCACACCTTCAGGGATCTGAGCACTTGCTAAGGAAACGAAACACGTCAGGAAAACAAAGACCGCGACCGTTCGAAAAACGACAGAGCGCGTGCCCGCCATTCGCGGTGCGGTGTTTTCGAAATTTCCTGTCGTGTTCCTCATTAACTAACGGATCATTTGCGTGAACCCTTTTTCGAGTCGAGCTGTTTGCGAAGTGCCGGCAGCCGAAGGTTTACGCGGTCGATCTCCTCGCGGTCCTTAACGGCGTCTGCGCGTTTCAGGAATTCCTGATAATTTGCCATCGCGTCCGGATACTCTTCAAGCCTGTCGTGAACGATAGCGAGAAAATAATAACCGGTATAAAGGTTCGGCTGGTCGTCGAGCAGCCAGCGAAATTCTTTTTTTGCTTCCTCGTACCGTCTTAGTTGAAACAAGGCGGTCGCAAGGTTTGCCCGAATCGTCGAATTATTTGCGTCGAGCCCGGAGAGCTTGGTCAGCAACATGACCGCGTCCTCGTACCGTTTCGCCTGGACCAACGCGGCGCCGAATCCGATCGCGTGGTCGATGTTGTTCGGTTCAGCCTCGGACGCCCGCCTGCAGTAATCCAAAGCTCTAAAGGGATCCTTTCTCCTGTAAAGCCCGCAAAGTTTTCCGAGCAGCGGGCCGCTGCCGGGAGTCTCGGCCAACTGTTTTTCAACTTCGGCCGGGTCGGTCGTCATCTCGACCATCAGCGCTTCGCGGAGCTTCGTGACCGCAGGCGTCGGCGTCGCGATAGAGCTCAGAACGGCCGAGGCCTCGGCGAGCTTTCCGGTGCCTGCCAGCACACGTGCCTTCAGCAACTTTGTGTTCGTTGAAGTTGGATCGGCCGATTCAAGCCGATTGACGAACACTGACGCACGATTCGGGTCGTTGTTCTCGAGTGCGACGTGAGCCGCTTCGGAGAGTGCGGCAACGCTCCGAGGGTCCGCCTCGAGAGCTTTTTTTATACTTAACTGCGCCGCCGCGTTTTCGCCGAGTGCCCGTTCGAGCGACGCGCGTGCCGTCCAAAGCGTGGCGGGCGGGTTGGCCTTAGTGGTCAAGGTCGTTGCCGTGGCCAGCATCTGCCTGAGCGTCGCGGCATCCGCGTTCGCCACAAGCCGGAGTTCGACCAGCGAAACGAAAGCGGGAAAGTTGAGTGCGTCGATCTCAAGTGCTTTCAGTAGGACGGGCTCCGCGTCCGCCGTCTTTCCGCGAGTTATCAGCACCGAACCCAGGGCCGCCAGCCCGAGCGACCAGTCCTCTCGCAGTTCGACCGCCCGCCGAAATGCGGTTTCGGCTTCATCGAGCCGCCCGAGTGACAAAAGTGCGTGGCCTTTCTGATATTCGGCTTCGGGGAACTCGGGGACGAGCTTCAGAGCCTTTTCGTAGATAGCTAGAGCGGCGGTCAGGTCTCCTTTTGCGTGGACGTCCTGGGCTTCGTTAAAAAGGGCGACGGCCTCGGCCGCGGGGTCGTCCTGCGCTCTCACGTCGGCAGCCAAACCGAATACCGACAAGCCAAGGCACAAGGCTATTGCGATCTTCCGAAATCCTGATCTGAGAATACTAGATTTTAACAATGGCATTTGTCTGGAGTCGTGATCTGAATTTTACCACCGCAAGCCGATTTTTCCTAGAATTTTGGCGTTGTCCGCGGAGCCGCAGCTTTATACCGGCGACGCGGTTGCGCTTATGTTAACCGTTGGGCTAAACTTTCGTTTTTGCATTGTGTCCGGCTAGCGGCACAAAGAGGGAAGTAATCGCACAAAAATGACCGCCGACCCGCAGACCGCCCTTGCCTTTACCGACGATCGACCCACAATCGAAAAAGAGGCTGACCTTCGGGCTTTGATGCGCGCAATGGACTCGGTGTTGGTTGCGTACTCCGGCGGAGTTGACAGCGCGTATCTGGCGGCGGTCGCGACGGAGGAACTCGGGGAAAAGGCGACGGCAGTGCTTGGTCTTTCACCGAGCGTCTCAGAACATCAGCGGTCGCTGGCGGCTAAGATCGCGTCCGACCGAAGCCTCAATTTCGAGACGGTCGAGACGAACGAGATCGAGGTGCCGGATTACCAGGCGAACCCGACGAACCGCTGTTACTTCTGCAAGACGGAGCTTTACGGAGTTCTTGGGCGGATAGCTAAAGAACGCGGAGTCGCCGCCGTTCTGGATGGGACGAACCGCGACGACCTCGGCGACCACCGGCCCGGCCGCGTGGCCGCCGGCGAGAACGGCGTGAGAAGCCCGCTCGCGGAGATCGGCTTTTCAAAGGAAGACATCCGCGAACGCAGCCGGGCGATGGGCCTAGAAACATGGGACAAGCCGTCGAGCCCGTGCCTTTCGTCACGGATCGCCTACGGAACGCCGGTCACGATCGGCAGGCTCGGAAAGATCGAAAATGGCGAGGAAATCCTTCGCCTGCTCGGGTTTGAAGAGTTCCGGGTTAGGGTACACGGCGAACTCGCGAGGATAGAGATCGCTCCGGCAGAGTTGCCCCGGATGATGAGGGCCGAACTTTTCGAAGAAGTCGCCGGCCGCTTCAAGGAATTAGGCTTTCAGTTTGTTACACTTGACCTGAACGGATTCAGGTCCGGTTCGTTGAACAAAGTACTGAATAATACAGACGTATAAAATACAATCAATAGATATTCTGGAGATAATTGAGCAATGGCAAATCCAATGGCCGACGAAATGCGGCGGTTCAAGGGTAGCGATGAAAAAAACCCGTTCGAGGCGATGAGCGAACGGTTTGATCGGGCAGCCCAGCTTCTCGGGCTTGACCCGGACCTGTACGCGGTGATGCGTGTGCCGAGCCGTGAGATCAAGGTCTACATCCCGGTGCGTATGGACACCGGCCACATCCAGGTCTTCGAGGGGTTTCGCGTCCAGCACAACTTTGCCCGCGGCCCGGCAAAGGGCGGCATCCGCTACGCTCCGGACGTGTCGCTCGATGAGGTCAAAGCGTTGTCTGCTTGGATGACGTGGAAATGCGCCGTTGTGAACGTTCCGTTCGGCGGCGGCAAGGGCGGCATCATTTGCGACCCGCACCAGATGTCGCAGGGCGAACTTGAGAGGCTCACGCGCCGCTACACCGCTGAATTGCTCGATTTCTTCGGCCCGGACAAGGACGTTCCGGCTCCGGACATGAACACCAACGAGCAGACGATGGCGTGGATCATGGATACATATTCGATGCACGCCCGCCACACGGTCACGGCCGTTGTAACCGGTAAGCCGGTTGCTCTCGGCGGTTCGCTCGGACGCAGGGAAGCGACCGGCCGCGGCGTGATGATCACCGTAAATGAGGCGATCAAGCGGTTTGACCTGACGCCGGAGAAGACTTCGGTCGTTGTCCAGGGTTCGGGAAATGTAGGCGGCATCGGTGCTCAACTGATGCACGCACACGGCTACAAGGTCATTGCGATCTCGGATGTTTTCGGCGGCATTCACAACTCGAACGGGCTGAATATCCCGGACGTGCTTGCATATCTGCAGAAAAACAAGTCGCTTGAGGGTTATCCGGAGGCCGAAGCCGTTTCGAACAAGGAACTGCTCGAACTCGAATGCGACGTTCTTGCTCCGTGTGCGACGGAGAACCAGATCACGTCTGAGAACGCGGACCGAATCAAGTGCAAGATCCTTGCGGAAGGTGCGAACGGCCCGACGACGCCGAAAGCGGACAAGATCCTTCACGATAAGGGGATCTTCGTTATTCCCGACATTCTCGCCAATGCGGGCGGCGTGACGGTCTCGTACTTTGAGTGGGTCCAGGACCGCATGGGTTATTTCTGGCCCGAGGCGCAGGTCAACGAGCGGCTTGAGGAGAAAATGGTCGCGAGCTTTAACGAGCTTTGCCATTACGCGGACAAGCACAACGTTGACACCCGAACGGCGGCCTATATGCTGGCTATCGACCGGGTCGCTTACGACACCAGAATGCGGGGTATTTACGCATAAATAAATTGCGTAATTCATTAAAAATGCTTGATTTTCGGGAAAACTTATAATAAGGTTTTCACGAAGAGGTTTTGCATTCGACACGATGTTTTAGCTGTTGCCGAACTGCATCTCCTTTTGGAATCGCTAGTAATAGAGTTCTTTCTACTGAACGCTAAGTAATTCGTTTCCAACCACTTGGTAACGATTATGGCGTGTGTAATACTTATACAGCCGCACAAAATATTGAAAATGAATATTTTAGGGCTGTAGATTGAAATTGATTTCTTACTTTTCGGCGGAGGAATATGATGAAACTCGCTTACAGAGTGTTTATTGTAACGCTGACGCTGCTGTCTCTGGTATTTGCGACTTTTGCTCAAACCGATAACAGCAAGCGCTCGGCTAAAGACGACAGAAACACCGCTCCTACTGTAGGAACTGGTGGTCCGACGGGCGGTCCGACCGGTCTCTTCACGGTTTATGACGGTCAGACCCTGCGACGTGGTGAATTTACGTTCAGTGCGGCTGTCAGCAACTACGATCGCGACCCCGGCAACGTCGACATTACCGAAGTACCGGTAAGTTTCCAGGTCGGTCTTACAAACTATTTTGAACTTTTCTTTAATACTGACGCGTATCGCGGTATCAAAGTAAACTCGCCGCGTAACCTTTCGGGCTTTTACCTCCCGAATTCGCGCATTAACGGCATCAGCCCGGCAGCTATCATTATGGGCCCCCGCGGCCCCGCTCCCGGACCGTACTCCGGCCAGGCGATCTTCCGCCCGGCGGGTTCGCAGCCGTTCGTTCAGTATCCTTACTTCGGCGGCAGCTCCGGCACGTTCGGGCTCGTTCCGCCGTTCTTCTCGGGTCCGCTCTTCGGATTCCCGGCAGGCACGAACGCCCAGATGGGCCCGACGCTTGCCGGCGGCGGCGGCAACGCGGCTGACAACTTCCCGGGTATCGGTTCGGTATATGGAAGCATCCTTCCGGGCATCGTCCTTCAGACTACGACGATAGTTCCGCCGACAGGCGGCCCCGGAACTCCGGCTCCGACCGTGTTTACGCTCGCTCCGTCATATCTGCCGGACGCTCCGCTCCTCAACAGGACGTGGGGAACGTCGGCATTCAGCACCTATACGGTGGGCGGTAAGTGGCGTATGACGGGCGTTAACAACCCCATCGGCTTCGGCATCATGGGCGGTTACCGTTGGTATCAGGACAGCCCGGATGACTTCGGCGGATTCAACCAACTGCAGCGCGGCGCAAGCCCGGGCGGCAGCTGGGGCGACATCCTGCTCGGTGTTTTTGCCGACGCACGTCTCGCCAAATGGGCGAACATTTCGGGTAACGTTAACTACAACTACAACTCGAGCATCAAGGCTGACCTGCCGAGCGGTGAATCAACACTGCTTGACCGCGGCGATGAGCTGATGTTCGCACTCGGCGTTGATTTCCCGGTCAACAAGTGGTTCCAGCCGATCGCTGAGCTTCGCGCAACGCGTTACGTTGGCGGCCGCACGCCGAACGCCTTTGAGCAGCATCCTATCGATGGCCTCATTGGTGCCCGCGTGTTCCCGGCCCGCTGGTGGGGTATCGGTGCGGCATACCGCATCAACTTCAATCAGCAGGACGCTGACATTTTTGACGACGAGGAGCGTTTCACTGCTCGTACGACCGTTCTGTGCCCGGGCGTGACCACGACCCCTCAGGGAATCGGATGCGCTCCGTTCACTGCGGAAACCTCGTTCACCGGTGTTCCTCCGGGATTCCAGCCGTCGACCGACCCGCACGGATTCATCTTCCAGGTTTGGGTCGGACGTCGTAATGCACGTCTCGAGGACAAGGTCAACCAGTTCGCGAACGTGACTGCTGTTTCGGTCAGCGATGAGACGATCACGCTGCCGTGCCCGGCAGGAACCATCCCGGCTGAAGGCCAGACCTGTAACGACCGCACGATCGTCGATGTTTCGACGACCGCTGTCGATCCGGAAAACGATACGCTTACCTACAACTACACCGTTAGCGGTGGACGTATTGTTGGTTCGGGTAAAGACGTTCAGTGGGACCTGACCGGTGTTAGACCGGGTACCTACACGATCACGGCTGCTGTCGACGACGGCTGCGGATTCTGCGGACAGACGCAGACCAGGACCGTGACCGTTGAAGAATGCCCGAGCTGCAAGTCGCCGTGCGACTGCCCGACGCTGACCATCAGCGGACCGGCCGGCACGACGGCACCTGGCGATTCGATGACCTTTACCGCCAACGTAAGCGGTGGACCGGCTGTCACTTAAAACTGGACCATCAGCGGCGGCGGCACGATCACGAGCGGCCAGGGCACGCCGAGCATCACCGTCGGCACAGCCCGTGAAGATGCAGGCAGCACGATTACCGCTACGGTAACTCTTGGCGGACTCGATCCAAACTGCAACTGCACGACCGAGGCAAGCGATTCCGGTAACGTTGATTCGGTACCGCCGCCGGTCCTCGTCGATGAGTTCGGCAAGCTTTCGAACGACGATGTTCGTGCACGTCTCGACGCATTCTTCGTCGAACTGCAGAACAACCCGACGAACAGCGGATACATCATCAACTACGGCACGGATCGCGAGATCGCAGCACGTGAGCGTCTGATCACGAACCACATTGCATTCCGCAGGTTCGACCGCAGCCGCATCACGCTCGTCCGCGGTGGGGACCTCGGTACAGGCATCAACACCAAGCTGTACCGCGTACCGCCGGGAGCAGAGAACCCTGCACCGTAATTGGTTCAACGCTTCGTATCTTTCGATACGAACATAAGAAAGCGAACGGGGCTTCCCATCGGGAAGCCCCGTTCTTTTGTTTCGCTTGGGAACTTAAAGTTTTGCGTTAGCTTTTCAATTTTTGATAGACTAGCCTACAGCGCAATCGTCAGCATCCGTTCCACCCTTGTAAAACGTACGCTCCGATCTATGTGATCGGACATTGATGCAAACGCAGGCTTTCCGGCGTGCATCAAATTGAGAGGAAGTTCGCTGCCCAAGTATTCACCCTTTTTTATCTGAGACCACGAGCGCAAATTTATGAGAAGATCCAGAGTTTTTGACCGTATCATTTCTGCTGTCGCCCTGGCCGCAGTCCTTAGCGTCGGTAATGTTTATGCATTCGACGACGGAGCCAACGTCGTTAAAGATGAGAAGACGAACGCTGTATGGTCGGTCATCGGCCCGGATGGCGGCGACGTCCGGTCGGTGGTGATCGACCCAAAGGACAAGGACCGGCTCTACATCAGTACGCTCGATGGCCAGATCCATACTTCAGCGGACAGCGGCAGGACGTGGCGTCTGCTTGTGAACTTTGAAAAGCCCCAACTCATCATCGACGACCTGATCGTGGACCCGCGCGATTCGAACGTGATCTACGCATCGGGCCATCGTCATAAAGGAGCCGGCGGTTTCTTCAAGACGACGGACGGTGGGCGAACCTGGAAGGAAGCGAAAGAGCTCAGGAATGAACCCATTCATGCTCTCGCACAGGCGGACAGCGACCCCAACTATCTTTTTGCCGGCACAACGGACGGCGTTTGGGTCTCAAAGAACTCCGGCGACGACTGGGAAAAGATCGAATCGTCCTCGATGCCGGTAAATGTGAACTCGCTGGCGATCGACCCGCGTACGACCGGTACGATCTACGCCGGTACTTGGTGGCGGCCGTACAAATCTACCGACAACGGCAAGAACTGGTCATTGATCAAGGAAGGGATGATCGATGATTCGGACGTATTTGCCATTACCATCAACAGCAAGAACCAGGACCACATTGTAGCCTCGGCTTGCAGCGGCATTTATGAATCGCTGAACGGCGGTGCGAAGTGGAGAAAGATACAGGGAATCCCTTCAACCTCGCGTCGGACCCGTGATATAGTGCAGCACCCGAGCAAGCAGGGCACGCTCTATGCTGCCACTACCGAAGGATTTTGGATGTCGTCTAACGGCGGTGCGGCGTGGAAGATGACGACGCCGAAGTCGCTGGAGATCAATGCGATCGCGGTGCATCCGGACGCGCCGGATCGTGTGTTCATTGCGACGAACGTGAACGGCGTTATGGTCTCGAATGACGGCGGCAATAGTTTCACGCCGACCAATGCGAATTTTACCAGCCGTTTTGCGTATACGGTCTCGCCTGATATCGCGAAGCCCGGAAGGCTTTATGCGACCACGCACAATACCGCTTCAAGCGGCGGTGCGTTCTATATAAGCGACAACGGCGGCGCGTCGTGGAAGGCCGCTCGCGGACTCGACCCGAACCGTATCGCTCCGTTTGCGATCCTGCAGGATCGCGTTGACCCGAACCGGATCTTTCTCGGCACGAATGACGGGGTTTACCGCTCGCTCGACCGAGGCGAGTCATGGACGCTGTTGACGGCTCCAAAGGCGGCGAAGAAAGCTCCGGCCCGCAAAGGGCGAATGACCGCCGCCCAGCGGAAAGCTGCGGAGGAAGCCGCGAAAAAGGCGGCGCTCGAGCCGAAACTTGTGCCGGCTCTTGACGAAAAGGTCAACGTTCTCGCGTTCACCGAAGATGATAAGAACGGAATCATTGCCGGTACCGACACGGGCCTGTACCGCACGTACGATATCACCAAAGGCTGGGAAAAACTGTCATTCGGCGAGGGCGTTACCCGCAGCATAACTGCGGTGTTCTCATCGCCGCTGGTGCCGGGGACGATCTGGGTCGGTACAACGGTTGCCGGTGTGCTTGTCTCACGCGACGACGGTAAGACATGGAATAAGACGGGTGAGTTCAACCAGAACATCCCGGTTGTCGCCATCGCCGGCGATCCGAAACGGCCTAACTATCTATATGCCGGAACGACGCAGGCACTTTACCTGACCCGCGATGGCGGCCGGACCTGGATGTTCCGCGGAGGCAACCTGCCGTTGGGCAAGTACGCCAGCATCCTGATCAACCCGGAGAACACGGACGAGATCTTTGTCGCGAGTGCACACGAAACGTCCAGCGGCGTCTTCTATTCGACCGACGCCGGAATGCGTTGGAAGCGGTTCGATTCGAAGGAAATAATGGTCGCTTCGCGCCGCGTTTGGGCAATGGCATTCGATCCGTCCGACCCAGGCAGGATCTATGCGGCGACGCAATCGTCGGGAATCTATCAGATCAACCGCCCGAATGATTTCGCAAAAGCAAAGCCGGGTGACGACGCCGCGGCACGCGTCGACGGTAACTAAGACACCTCTCATAGAGGCATGAGGAGACGGCTTTAAACGGCCGTCTTTTTTCTTGCACTTGGCACACGCCGTTGCGGGTTCTATAATCTGACCATCGAGGAGCATAGCCAAGTGCATACAGAAGTCGCTTGTCCCGCACCGAGCGGTGAGCCAATCTTAACGATCGATAGCATCCCATTTCCGGAGATCCCGGGAACCACGAACCTTTTCTCTCAATACCAAACCGACCCGGCGGAGCTGAGGAATTTCTACCCTTCGGCGGTCCAATCCCATACGGCGATCGCGAACCGGCTGGCAGAGGTGCTGCAAAATCACACGGCAGACCGCGGCTTGCTTTGCGATGCGCTCGAGGACATGAACCGCAAGTTTGGTGCTCCGGCGAAGACGCTCGAGAATATCGAATTGCTGCGAGAGGCCGATACGGTGGCAGTGGTCTCAGGCCAGCAGGCGGGGCTCTTCACCGGGCCGCTCTACACGATCTATAAAGCTCTCTCGGCGATCAAGATGACCGAGTGCCTGCGTGGCCGTGGCATCAAGGCGGTTCCGGTTTTCTGGGTCGCGACAGAAGACCACGATTTCGAAGAGGTCTCAAAGACCTTCGTGCTCGACCGCAACGGCGAGGTAGAAGAACTTAAGAACGAACCGAAGCGGTGCAAGGAAGACCTGCCGGTGGGATGGGTCAAACTTGACGATTCGATACGGCAGACCGTAGATGAGCTTTTCGAAGAACTGGTCCCAACGGAGTTCACCGAGGAGCTCAGGCAGCTGATCGAACAGGCGTGGGCACCGAACGCGTATTTCGGCGATGCCTTCGGGCGTATGCTGACGTCGCTGCTCGGCAAATACGGGCTGATAATGCTCTGCCCGCTCGATTCACGGCTTAAGACGCTGGCCGGCCCGATATATGTCGAGGCGATAAAGCGGCGGGATGAACTTGTCGATGCCCTCAGAAATCGAAGCGAAGAGCTTGTTGCGTCGGGTTATCCGGCACAGGTACTGATCGGTGAGGATTATTTTCCGCTCTTCTGGCAATCGCGTGAGGGTACGAGACACGCTTTGAAAAAAGGCGAGAACCGCAAGATCCACACCAAGGACGGTTCGCGCGAGTTCACCATCGAGGAACTCATCGACCTCGCCGAACGCGAGCCTGGCCGATTCAGCCCCAGCGTCGTGCTTCGTTCGGTCGTTCAGGACCATCTGCTGCCGACGGCGTGCTATTTCGGCGGAGCGGCGGAAGTTGCTTATTTCGCGCAGAGCGGGGAAGTTTACCGTCTGCTCGGCCGGCCCGCAACGCCGATCATTCACCGCCAGTCCTTTTCGATAATCGAATCGCGGCACCGAAAGACGCTCGAGCGATACGAAATTGAGTTCACAGAACTCTTCGGAGGCATCGAACCGATACTTACAAAGATCGTGGACGAACACCTGCACAAGGACACGGCTATGTTGATTGCGCAGGTGGAAGAGAAGATCAATATCGAACTTAACCGTCTCGACCAGAAGCTTTCCCAGATCGACCCGACACTTGCGGATAACCTGGCGACTCGTCGGCGAAAGATCATTTACCATATCGGCGCGATAAGGAATAAGTTTCACCACTCTCAATACCGCCGCGACACCACGTTCCGGCGGCAGATCGAATCGCTGTTCTCGTCGCTGCTGCCGCATCATCACCTTCAGGAACGAAGCCTGAACGTTTCGTATTTTCTTAACCGATACGGCACCGGGTTCATTGATTGGCTCTATAACAGCGTCGACCTCGACGACAAGGGGCATCGGATCGCGTACCTCTGAAATGAACAAGATACGGATATTATCCGATAACCTTGCTAATCAGATCGCTGCCGGCGAGGTCGTCGAGCGGCCCGCTTCCGTCATCAAGGAACTCGTCGAAAATTCGATAGACGCGGGTTCGACGCGGATACAGATCGACGTCGAACTCGGCGGACGGCGGCTTATGCGTGTGGCCGACGACGGCGAGGGTATGGTCCGCGACGACGCGGTGCTGGCCTTCGAGCGGCATGCGACGTCGAAGATCCGCGATGCCGAGGACCTGGGACGAATCGGGACGTTGGGGTTTCGGGGCGAGGCGCTTGCGTCGATCGCTTCGGTCGCGAAGGTTGAACTTACGACGCGCGTGCCGTCAGAAAACGCGGCGACGTTCGTACAGATCGAGGGCGGCCGGTTGATCGATGTCAAAGACGCGCCGCGTGCGGTCGGCACGACGATCGCGGTCCGCGACCTGTTCTTCAATACGCCCGCAAGGCGAAAGTTCATGCGGTCCGAGGCGACCGAGAATTACCACCTGACATCGATCATCACGCATTACGCCCTTGCCCATCCTGAGATTGCGTTCAAGCTGACGAACAACGGCCGCGACGTGCTGAACGTTTCGCCTGCGAACGGCCTGCGGGAACGGGCCTTTCAGGTCTTCGGCGGCGGTTTGCTCGAAAGCCTTCTGCCGGTCGCGGGCGGCCGGGATTATATCGCGAAGGTCTCCGGGTATGTTTCGGCCCCGCGTGAGCGGCGGACGAACAAGGATTCGCAGTATTTTTTCGTCAACCAGCGATTCGTAAAAGACAAGACGATCGCCGAAGGACTCCGAGAAGGGTTCCGATCGGTGCTGCCGCACGGGGTTTATCCGGTCGCTTTTCTGTTTCTCGACGTTCCGCTGGAGGAGATCGATGTGAACGTTCACCCGGCGAAGACCGAGGTGCGTTTCCGGCGAAACGAAGCGGTGAAGGACGTGATCGCTGAAGCCGTAAGGGAATCGCTCGCACGTGCCGGCATCGCGGCACCAAGGCAGGAACCTGCGATAGAGAGCGTTGCCGTGGTCACGGAATACAGCGAGGTTTCAGAGGCGAGGACGATTGTCGCCGGATCCGTTGCCGCGTTGGACCGGGATGAGAACAGCAGTGAGCAAACCGCCGAGAGTTCGGCGGTTTCGATAACCACAGAGGCGGCGTCGGTCACAGTCCCGCTTTTCGAGAACCTGGACGGAACTACGGACATAGCTGTCGAATTCGAACGCATCGCTGAGATACGATCGCTTCCGGCGGAAGATCGTGCCGATCGTTCCGAGCACCTTAATCATCCGCAGCCATCGATGCCGCCGCTTGGCCACGAGGTAATGCCGCCGGTAAACAACGCCGAGCGGTTCGTAAAAAGCATTGATACCGACAGTGTATCGACGGGGTCGATACGGCCGATCGCCCAGCTTCACGACAGCTTCATTATCGCGACCGACGACGAAGGGCTTCTGCTGATAGATCAGCACGTCGCACACGAGCGAATACTTTTCGACAAGTATCGCAGACGCGAAGCAGAACGGGCGATCGAGTCGCAAAATCTGCTTTTGCCGGAGACTTTCGATCTGACGCCAGCACAGGCAGAGGCTTTTGAGACGGTCGAGCCCGAACTCGCCGGCCTTGGTTTCTCAGTTATGCGGCTTTCGGGCAGGACGATCGCGATAAAATCGATACCGACCGATCTTCCTGCATCTGACGCCCGGAATCTGTTTGCCGAGATCCTCGACACCGTCGACCTCCTGAAGAAGGGAAATGCGAAGTCGACGTTTCGCGATGACATTGCCGCGAGCCTCGCCTGCAAGGCCGCGGTGAAGGTCAATATGCCGCTGACCCCCGAAAAGATGCAGTGGCTTATCGACCGCCTTCTTTTGACGTCATCTCCGACCACCTGCCCCCATGGCCGTCCGGTGATCCTTCGCCTCACGATGAAGGATATCGAACGGGGCTTTCACCGAACCTGATCACTACGAAATGTGCAGACTTTATCGGTATTCCCGTAAAAAGGAGGGGAATTGCTGCATTTGTTGGCGAAGGTGTTAACTTCCTCTTGCATTTTTTCTAAAATGCAGTTATTTTCTCTTAGTCTGCACTCACAACAAAGTATCTCGACCGTAAATGAAACGCATTAATCTCCAGCGGGCACGGACCCAGATCGCCAGGCCGACGACCATTCGCGATATAAACAAGCGGATCGTGCTTAGCTACGTCCGCGACAGGGCCCCGATCTCGCGGGCCGACATCGCGCGAGAGACCGAACTTCATCGTTCGACTGTGTCGATGATCATCGATGACCTGCTTGCTGACGAACTTATCGTTGAAATGGGGTCCGGCGTTTCGACCGGCGGCCGGCGGCCGACGTTGTTCGAGTTGAAATCGGGGAAGGCGACGGCGATCGCTATCGACCTGACGCCGCGATTGACGACGGTCGCGGTGGCGGACCTTGCCGGGAACATCCTTGAGAAGGAAACGTTCTCGACCTCGCCCGATATCGAGTTCATGACGTCGCAGATCATTGACCGGACAAAACGCCTTGCAGAGAAGTACGGCGACGAAGACCTGCAGATAGGGATGAGCGTTCCCGGGTTGGTCGATCAGCGGCTTGGAAAGATCTTTCATATACCCTACTTTGACTGGCGGGATTGGGATATCTGCCAGCGGCTTGAAGAAGCGACCGGCTTGCCTGTGATCGTCGAAAACGACGCGAATGCCACGGCCCTTGCTGAGCTTTGGTTTGGGCATGAAAAGATAAGAAAGACCGATACTTTCGTGACGGTACTTGTCGGCGAGGGTATAGGTACGGGCATCATTTTTGACGGCCAGGTCTATCGCGGCGAAAAGGGAGCAGGCGGCGAATTCGGCCACATGATCGCCGGCGACGATGCTCCGGTCGAATGTTCGTGCGGCAGCCGCGAGTGCTGGGAGGCTTATGCTTCCGAGAACGCGGCGGTCGAGCGGTACCGGCAGCGGATAAAGAGCAGTGAAATGAAGGGCAACGACATCGACATGCAGAGCATTGTCGAGCTTGCCTCGAACGGCGAGAAGCACGCGGTCGAAGCGATCAGGGAAACGGGGAAGTACCTGGGAAATGGTATTTCGAACCTGATCGTCGGCCTGAGCCCGCAGGTCGTCGTCGTGAGCGGAAGAATAACAAAGGCGTGGGACACGTTCGCCGATCAGCTTTACAGAGTGACGGAGCGAAGCGTTTTGGCCGGGCTTCCGCCGACCGACCTGATGCCGTCCTCACTCGGGGACGCACCGACACTTATCGGAGCCTGTTGCCTGGTCCTGGCTCGAAAATTTGGATCCGTTTAAGGGCAAACGGGGAGACGCGGGGTGTAACATCCTTGACATATCTCCGCCCTTGTAATAAAACTTTGTTGGAAACACCGACAAACATCTTACCGGCAGCTTCTCCCCGGCCTGAAAGTCGCTCAAACTTTCATTCGGTAGATACGTATTAAGATTTCAATAGGAAAAACAGCGGCAAATCTTTTTCAGGAGAGAGCGTATGCGCAAAACACTGGTGATAACCAGAATTTCGACCTTTATTTTTTCGCTGCTAGCCATCGTAGCCATTTCAGGCATCACGGCTAACGGCCAATCTCAGGCACTCAATGGACAGATCGAAGGCGTTGTCACCGATGCGAACGGCGCAGCGATCGCCAACGCGACGGTCATTGCATTGAACACACAGACCGGAACGGAACGTACCGCGACAACGGACAGCGGCGGCGTTTATCGATTTCCGCTGTTGCCGCTTGGCGGCTATCGGCTGACGGTCGAGGCCCCGAACTTCAAGCGGCTCGTTCGTGAGGGAATCACACTGGTTGCCGGACAGAATGCGACCCTGAACGTCACTCTCGAGATCGGTGAGATCGAGAACACGGTGACGATCACGTCTGATGCTCCGATCGCAGATCCGGGTAAAATTGACGTAGGACGCGTAATGAACACGCGCGAAGTGCAGGACCTGCCCTTGGTTTCGCGTAACCCGTACAACTTCTCGCTCCTGCAGGCGAACGTTGTCGGACGCCCGAACACCGAGTTCGGCGTTCCCCGCGTGAGTGCGAATGGATACGCTCGCCGTACCAATTTCCAGCTTGACGGCAACGTCAACACCCAAGCCAACCAGGCAGGCCTTCGATTGGTCCCGATCTCTGAGACGTTCGTAAGTGAGGTTCAACTCGTCACGAATGGTTTCGCCGCCGAGTTCGGACAGACCCCGGGGCTGATCATGAACAACATCACGCCGTCCGGAACGAACAGCATCCACGGTTCGGGGAGCTACCGATTCCGTAGGACCGGAATGTCGTCGCGACCGTTCAATACCTCGCCGACAGCGATCAAGGCCCCGACGACCGTTGACAACTTCACCGGTGCGGTCGGCGGCCCGATCATCAAGGATCGCTGGCATTTTTACGGCGGTTACGAATGGGTCAAACGAGACTTTTCGGGGCGTCCGGCTCAGACAGTGACCATCACTGAAGCAAATAAGCAGCGACTGATCAATGAAGCGGGCCTCCCGGCTGGGATCTTTGTTTCGTCGATCCCGGCTTCGCAGAAGGTGAACTTTCTCATCTTCAGGACCGACGCCGAGATCAACAAGAGCAATCGCTGTCTCTTATACACATCTCCGAGCCCACGAGACAGCGCTGTGTATCTCGTATGGCG
>JAUCQE010000440.1 GCA_030372865.1 Pyrinomonadaceae bacterium | reverse complement strand
GTTGTGCTTCGACATCACCTTCGTGATCGCCGCCGTCAATGTCGTCTTGCCGTGGTCAACGTGCCCAATTGTGCCGATGTTCACGTGCGGCTTGGAACGGTCGAATTTTTCCTTGCTCATCTTCTTGCTCCTACTTTCCTGGTTTCAGATCTGAGATCTCAAATTTGAAATAAACTGTTTAGCTGCTCGCACCCTTGACCTTTGCGATGATCTCTTCCGCAACGTTACGCGGTGCTTCCGCATAGCGTTCGAAGTGCATCGACGAGGTCGCACGTCCCTGAGTAGCCGAGCGGAGGTCGGTCGTGTAGCCGAACATCTCCGAAAGCGGCACGAATGCCGTAACGACCGAAACATTGCCCGGACGCGGCTCCATCTTGTCGATCTGGCCGCGGCGGCGGTTAAGGTCGCCGTTAACTGCCCCCATGTACTCTTCCGGCGTCACAACTTCGACGCGCATGATCGGCTCGAGCAGGATCGGCTTTGCCTTCTTGACCGCGTCCTGGAACGCCAGCGAACCGGCAATGTGGAACGAACGCTCATCCGAGTCGACTTCGTGATACGAACCGAAAACAAGGCTCGCCTTGATGTCGACCAGCTCGTAACCGGCGAGGAATCCGCGACGCATCGCGTCCCTGATGCCTTCCGAGACGGGCTTGATGAACTGACGCGGGATCGCGCCGCCCGTGATCTTGTCTTCGAAGACGAAGCCTTCGCCCGGTGCGGGTTCGATCTCAAGTTCGACGTGGCCGAACTGTCCGCGGCCGCCCGACTGCTTCTTGAAGATCTCTTTGCCCGGTGCGCCCATCGTGATGGTCTCGCGGTATGCAACCTGCGGCTTACCGACGTTCGCCTCGACACCGAACTCACGCTTCATGCGGTCGACGATGATCTCGAGGTGAAGCTCACCCATACCGGCGATGATCGTCTGGCCCGTTTCGTGGTCGGTCGATACCTGGAACGACGGGTCTTCCTGAGCGAGGCGGTTGAGTGCGACGCCCATCTTGTCCTGGTCGGCACGCGTTTTCGGCTCTACCGCAACGCGAACGACCGGATCCGGGAATTCCATCGATTCGAGGATAATGTGCTTGTCTTCAGCCGAGATCGTGTCGCCGGTGGTGACGTTCTTCATACCGCCGATCGCGACGATCTCGCCGGCCGATGCCGTTTCGAGGTCCTCACGCTTGTTGGCGTGCATGAGCATCAGGCGGCCGACGCGCTCTTTCGAATTCTTGATCGTGTTGTAAACGTACGAACCCGACGTGACCGTACCCGAATAGATACGAACGAACGCTAGCTGGCCAAGGTGCTTGTCCGCCATGAGCTTGAAAACAAGCCCGGAGAACGGAGCCTTCGGATCTGCAGCACGGGTTTCGACTTCGTCTGTTTTCGGGTTGGTGCCTTCGACGGCGGGGATATCGAGCGGGCTCGGGAGGTAATCGACGACTGCGTCGAGCAGCGTCTGGACGCCCTTGTTCTTGAATGCCGAACCGGTCACGACCGGAACGATCTTGAGGTCGATGGTACCCTGACGGAGCGCCTTGCGGATCTCGTCTTCGGAGATCTCCTCGCCCTCGAGGTATTTCATCATCAACTCGTCGTCGATCGCCGAAACGGCTTCAACGAGCTTTTCACGCCATTCCTTTGCCTTGTCGACCAGGTCTGCCGGGATATCGACGACATCGTACTGGGAACCTTTAGTTTCGTCGTTCCAGACGAGGCCCTTCATCGCGATGAGGTCGACGACGCCCTGCAGCCTGTCTTCTTCGCCGATCGGGATCTGAATAGCAACGGCGTTGGCACCGAGGCGGACCAGGATCGAGTTGAACGAGCGTTCGAACGAAGCACCTGCACGGTCAAGCTTGTTGATAAAGCAGATACGCGGAACGCCGTACTTATCGGCCTGACGCCAAACTGTTTCGGACTGCGGTTCGACACCGGCGACGCCGTCGAAAACGGCGACCGCACCGTCGAGAACGCGGAGCGAACGCTCGACTTCCATCGTGAAGTCAACGTGGCCCGGCGTATCGATGATGTTGATGCGGTGTTCCTGGTTGTTACGCTTCCAGAAGCAGGTAGTTGCAGCGGACGTAATGGTGATGCCGCGCTCTTGTTCCTGTTCCATCCAGTCCATCGTCGCGGTGCCTTCGTGCACCTCGCCGATCTTGTGCGAAACACCCGTGTAGAAGAGGACACGCTCCGTCGTCGTGGTCTTACCCGCGTCGATGTGAGCCATGATCCCGATATTTCGGTATTTGTCTAAGCTAATGTTTGCCATAGCAATGTTCGTCGTTCGTTGACCGTTGTTCGTTGTTACTTCTTAGCAACGATCCACGAACAACGAACCACCAACTAAAATCTGTAATGCGCGAACGCCTTGTTCGCTTCTGCCATGCGGTGGACGTCGTCCTTCTTCTTCATCGCTCCGCCGCGGCCTGCCTGTGAATCCAGAAGTTCGCCGACGAGGCGGTCGACCATCGTCTTTTCGCTGCGGTTGCGGGAATTCCCGACGATCCAGCGGATAGCGAGCGTATTGCGGCGGTCCTTTGAGACCTCAAGCGGCACCTGATACGTGGCACCGCCGATACGCCGCGATTTGACCTCGACGGCCGGGGCGACCGCATCGACCGCTTTCTTAAAGACCTTCAGCGGCTCTTCGCCGGTCTTTTCGGCGATCTTGTCCATCGCCGCATAGAAGATGGCTTCCGCCGTGCTCTTCTTGCCCTGCCACATCATGCCGTTAATGAACTTCGTCACCAACTGGCTGCCAAAGATCGGATCCGGCAATACTTCTCGTCTAGCTGCAACTCTTCTTCGTGCCATATTCGTTGATCGTCAACAGTAGATCGCAAATAGACATGCTATTTGCGATCTACGATTTACTATTTACTTCCCTTCGGACGCTTCGCACCGTACTTCGAACGGGCCTGGTTGCGGTTCGCGACGCCTGAGGCATCGAGCGTTCCGCGGATGATGTGGTAACGCACACCCGGAAGGTCCTTTACACGGCCGCCGCGGATGAGCACGATCGAGTGCTCCTGCAGGTTGTGGCCGATACCGGGAATATAGGTCGTAACCTCGATCTGGTTGGTCAGGCGGACACGTGCGACCCTACGAAGTGCCGAGTTCGGCTTCTTCGGGGTTGACGTGTAAACGCGCGTGCAAACGCCGCGTTTCTGCGGGTTGGCCTGCAGAGCAGGGCTCGCCGTTTTGTACTTGACTCTCTCGCGTCCTTTGCGAACTAATTGGTTGATAGTCGGCATTTTTCTTCTCTTACTTTTGCTCGCCCGTAGGCGTCTTTACCTTTCTATTTAAAAGGCAAAAGAATTCCCTTACCTGACTCTTGCCGGAAAATTTCCGGCAGTTAGCTCAAGCAGCATCCAGCTGTTTGATTTGAAATTTCGTGTGTCGGTTTCCGAAAGCTTCTGCTTTGCTGTAGCGTGGCGGTTGTGGCTGGCCCATTTTTCGGGGCTTTATCAATTGCCGGAGGCCGTGAGATCGGCTCCTTTTACGCAACAATTCCTGTATCAGCTTTCAAATCCCTGCTCCGCATTCC
>JAUCQE010000439.1 GCA_030372865.1 Pyrinomonadaceae bacterium | reverse complement strand
GTCTGTGCCGTCTCGTCGAACAACCTTGTCGGGCTTCAGATATTGCTCGATCACATCGTCGAATTTGCCCCGAATCCCGCCACGCACGAGGCCGAATACGGCTTCAAAGACAGCGACCTGCAGGGCGACCGCATCAGCCGGAAATACTCCAACGACGAACCGTTTTCCGCTTACGTTTTCCGCACCATCGCCGACCCGTTCGCCGGACGCATTAACGTAATAAAGATCGTCAGCGGCAAGGTCGCCTCCGATGCGACGGTTTTCAACTCGACCCGCGACACGCAGGAACGCCTCGGTACCCTGCACGTCATCAATGGCAAAGTGCTCGACAAGGTGCCCGAGGCTCAGGTCGGCGACATAATTGCGGTCGTAAAGCTGAAAGACACGCAGACCGGCGACACGCTTTGCGACAAGGCGAATGCGATCGTTTACTCGCCGGTCGAGTATCCGGAAGCCGCCATTGCCTTTGCTATCGAACCGAAATCACGCAACGACGAAGACAAGATCTCCGCCGCTCTTCATCGCATTCTCGAAGAAGACCCGTCGCTCCATTTCGACCGCGACCCGCAGACCAAGGAGTTCATCCTCTCCGGTTCCGGCCAGCTGCATATCGAGACAGTCGTCGATAAGCTGAAAAACCGTTACCACGTCGAGGTCGCGCTCCACCCGCCAAAAGTTCCGTACAAAGAAACGATCACACAGCAGGTCGAGGTGCAGGGCCGCCACAAGAAGCAGTCCGGCGGACGCGGACAGTTCGGCGACTGCAAGGTCATTTTCGAACCGCTCGACCGCGGTGCTGGATTCGAATGGGTCGATAAGATATTCGGCGGCTCAATACCGCAGAACTTCCGACCGGCCGTCGAGAAAGGAATTCTCGAAGCTGCCCAGTCCGGCTATGTCGCGGGCTATCCGATGGTAGATTTCCGCGTCACTCTTATCGACGGCAGCTACCACACGGTCGATTCTGACGAGCACTCATTCCGTGCCGCCGGCCGCAAGGCATATCGTGCAGCGATGGAAAAGGCAAAGCCGACGCTGCTCGAACCGATAATGGACGTCGAGGTCTTCACGCCGCAGGAGGTTTCCGGCGACATCATGGGCGACCTCAACAGCCGCCGCGGCCGCGTCGCGGGCATGGAAATGCGCGGCAAACAGCAGGTGATCAAAGCCAAGGTCCCGCTTTCGGAAATGCTCGATTACCAGTCAAAGCTCAATTCCGTTACGCAGGCTCGCGGTTCATATCACATGCAGTTCTCACACTACGATCCGCTCCCGCACAACCTCGCCGACAAGGTCGTCCAGGAGGCAGTTGCCTCCGGCCGAGTCCGCGCACATGAGGAAGACGAGTAAGTAGTTTGCGGCTTTGCCCGCGAAAACGCCGGCAGCTTCGGTTGCCGGCGTTTTCTTTTGCCCTAAGGCCGCCGTCTGCCAACGTACGTTCTCCTACACAATCGACGGCAACGATATCGTAAGTTCGAATTCGGAGGTAACTTTATGGGCCAAAATAATCCTTACAGAAAATCGAGCGACAAC
>JAUCQE010000438.1 GCA_030372865.1 Pyrinomonadaceae bacterium | reverse complement strand
CCAAGATCGACTCGACCCGACCCCTGAAAAGATTCCCTAAATACTTCACGTACCGGGCGGCCGCATGGATCGACGACGCGGGCTCGTACGGATCGTTAAGGCCGAACCTTGCGGCGGTCGCGGGGATGAACTGCATCAGCCCCCGCGCGTCTTTCGGGCTCGTCAGCCACGGGCGGAAACGGGTCTCGTTATATGCAATGACCCAGAGGATGCGCGGGTCGACACGGTGCTCGCGCGCCGCGTCCGCGATCGTCCGCTCGAAAAGCCGCGAGCGCGAAAGCACGTCCATTCGGGAAAGGGCGGTTCGCGTGATCGTCGGTCGCGTCTGTGATGAAACCAGTGGAGGGAGAGCAAAGATACCCGCAAGGAAAAAGACAGTGGCGATCAAAGTTCGTTTTCGCATGACCGCCCGTTTCGCAACCGACGTGCCAGCCGCTTTACATCCGAGCGGCACGAGCGTTGCACAGCGAGCGAAACCGTCGACGCTTTTCCGCTACTCGCGGGGCGTCACGAAAAACATAATCACCGAGGACAAGAATGAAAAAACTGCGCGAAACAATACGACACGCCGCCAGATCGTCAGCTCCGATCATGGCGGTTCTGCTTTTCACGAACATGCTGCTTGCCCAGGGTCCGATCTTCACCGGCGACGCGAGCAATCTCTCCAACATCATCCGCGAATCATTGAAGCTCATGGCGATCATCCTGTTCTGCCTCGGAGCGGTGGGGATCGCGTGGGCGATCTACAACAAGCTCACCGGCAAGGAATGGGGTAACCAGGCTTTCGGCTCGATCCTGTCGTTCGCGTTCGGGACCATCGTGGCGGTGTTCTGGCAGCTCGCACAGGGGCGTGCGGTCGGCGTCGATACGAACTTTTAGGAGGGACGAATGAGACGACGAGCTACGCGGCCGAACGTGTTCCGCGGACTGAAAAGATTCGGGGTCTATTCGACCGACTGGAAGTACATACTCGTACCGACCGCCGCGGCGTACCTGACCCCGTTTCTGTTCGGACTTTGGTTCGGCTACGTGCCGCTTGGTTTCCCGCTTGGCTTATTTACGTTCATCGTGCTGCTCGGAACTTTCAATTACCTCCGCCTGAGCAAACCGGAATGCTGGCTCTCCCAAAGATTCGATGCCATGGCGGACCGATGGGCACCGTTCCGAGCCCCACTCGATCTCGAACTCGATAAAGCCGATTGGATCGGAGATTAAATAAAAATGGACACAGCAAATCTTTCTTTCGCACATATCGCGGTCGCGCTGTTCGGCAGCTTTTCGTTCGCCGGCATCGGACTGGCCATTGGCCGGCGGGTGTTCCCGCATTTTCAGATTCATCGCGAAGCGGCGAAAAGGATCGTCCCGACGGTACAGAGTTCTTCTTCGACTGAGATCCCCGGTGAAAAGGGCCGGCTGCTGCCTACGGAGATCCTCGGTTTGGAGGGAAACGTCATCCGCTACCGCGACGGGAGCTTCGGCAAGGCGTACAAGTTCGAGCCGGCGAACACCCTTCACGACGACGGCCGCCTAACCGAACAGCGAATCGACGATCTCAAGACGATCCTGAAGTTCGATAAGCCGCCGGGCACGGTCATCCAGTTCCGTTTCGTGAGCGCGACGGACGACGGGCGGGTGCTCAGGGATCATCTTCGCTCCCGCGACGAGGAGAAAAGCGACCCGATCGCGTCCGTCCTTCAAGCTACGAATCTTTCGCTTCTTGAAGAAGCTATTCGTTCGGGGCAAGTGATGCGTCAGTCGGCGACCGTTTGGGTACGCGTTCCCGTGAGGGACCGGGCGGACAACAACCTCTTCGGCTCCGCATTCCCGTCGATCATTCGCACCGTGCGTGCGAACGGTCTTCTCCGCTTCCTGCGGCAACCGATCCTAAAAGCTAGGAACGCGTTTGGCGAGAGCATCCTGACGCGGGAACTCATCGCAGAATCGGAATGCCGTTCCAAAGCGGCCCGTGTTTTTCAGGCGTTCGAGGCGAACTTCCCGAAGTCGCTGAATCTTCGGGCGATGGACTCCAATGATTTGTTCCTGTCCGTCTTTACGAGCCACCGACGCGATCACGCGAATGTTCCGATACTTCCCGCCGAGGCGCGCGTCGACATCAGGAGATACCTCGCCAGCGCTCCGGTCACCGCCGGTGGTGACCAGTTCGTCCGGCACAACGGCACCCCCGCAAGCCTCGTCAGCCTCAAGAGCCTGCCTAACGGTTTCGTTACGGCGGACGTGATGCGTTACCTCACGGCGACGCGCAACTTGTGCTTCCCGCACGAGATCGTCGTCGATCTGACGACGACTGAGAAGCAAGCGGCAAAAAAAGACCTTCAAAAGCGAATCGACCGAATCGAAGGCAGCCGAAACACATGGCTCGGCTTCAGGAACCTCAAGAAGGACGCCGTGGTGATAAAGGGCGATCTCGAAAACCTCCTGGAACAGGTAGAAGCCGACAACGAGGAGATCTGCCGCCTCCGAATGAACGTGATCGTTTTCGCCGACCGATCGAAGGGGGTCAAAGAAGCCCGTCGCCAACTGGAAGTGCTTGACGACCGTTGCGACGCCGTAATCTCGGCGATCCGAAAGAAGATAGGTGCTGATGCGGTTCGTGAAGATGCAGTTCGTCAGCGAGCTATCTATCCGCGAATGCTTGCCGGAGAATTGTCGGCGAGGCGTACCGGCCAGGAACTTACCGAAACCGCAGATTCCGTCATCGCGTTCGTGCCGACCGAGACGAGCTGGAGAGGCAGCCGACACCCGCACAGCATCTTCACCACGCCAAACGGCCAGATGTTCGGACTCGACCTGTACGACCGATCCTTGATCAAATCGCCGACCGTGATCGTTACTGCGGCATCGGGGGAAGGAAAGTCGTTCCTCGCGTCGATGCTTATCACAGACATTCGAGCTCATCGCGGGAATGTGAAAGTTCGCGTGATGGACTACCGCTACTCGTTCAAGCCCATTTGCCGACTCTTCGGCGGTCGGCATATCGAGTTCACGGAAGAAAATCCAAGGCCCATCAACATATGGAACTACCCCGGGATCGAGAACGGCGTGCCGCCGACCAAAAGACAGCTCGCGATGGTGCTCACCGACATCCTGATCCTGAGCAAGACGCCGAAAACCGACGCGATCACGAGCGCAATCGCATCCACCGTCATCGACGAGGTCTACAAAATGGCTTTAGCGAGGAACGGTCACGGCCGCCCGGAGTTCCAGCCCGTGCTCGGGCACTTCCTCGACATTCTGAGAAGCTTCCACTGGAACGCGGGCGAAGCGAGGCAGGCCAACGAGCTATACCTAAAGCTAAACGTTCATCGGAAAGACCCGTGGCTCAATTCTCCGACGCACCCCGAATTCGACCAGCCTTCGATGTTCGACGTTTTCGAGCTCTCCGGGATAAGCGGTCTCGACGAGAAGATCCGCGAGAGCGTGGGGTTCCGCATCAGCGCGCAGATCATGCAGGAGATCGGGGAAGAGAACACGCACAACCAGAAGATCCCGATCCTTTTCCTG
>JAUCQE010000437.1 GCA_030372865.1 Pyrinomonadaceae bacterium | reverse complement strand
GATGGTTTTTTTTTATAAGAGACTGATTATTGGGAGAAAAAAAAAATGACACGACTCAAAACCCTATTTGTGGCTGCGGCCTTGACTGTAACGCTCGCGGGAAACATTTTCGCTGCAAGCAGCATTGTCTCGGTCGCGGTCCTGCCCGTGAGCTTCGCTTCGTATGCGATGGGACAACTACTCTCGTTTTTCGGTGCGGATGATCACTGCCCCGTACGTCAGTGTTCCGACTGTCGTCCGAACAATGGAGCCGACGGCGGCGATGATGACGGCGGTGGCAATTGCCGACCACCTGCAAGTTAGGAGCGATCAATGGATAATGACCCGAATTTGAGGACTAGATTGAAGCGACCCGTAACGTTCGCGCTCATTCTGGTCCTCATCTCGGTTACGGCGGACGCGCAGCGCAACCCGGAGAGTATTGCGAGACTCTACGGGCAGGGTCTATTCGACCAGATAGCTGCTCGCGGTCCTTCAGAAGTAGAACGCCTGATGAAAGCGGGACGTATCGTCGAAGCTGCTCAGGTTTCTTCGTATCTATGCCGGACATACATCCAATTGGGAAGATTCGATGCCGCCGTTGAATTGGTCGATCGAATCGCATCCAATCGGACCCTAAGGGAAAACTCTCCTAAAGACGCAGCCAACCTTTATTTCTGCAAGGCCTCGGTTTATCGAAGAAGACAAGAATTCCCTCCAACTTTAGACAACATTAAATTAGCTCTATCACTCGCTCCGAACGATTCTGCGACGCTCACGAGCTACTACCTTGAGGTCGGACGAACATTGTTTTCAGCCGGGCACGATTTCTCGGCGATCCTCTGGTTCGAAAAGGCGGAATCTCTGGCCTTAGCCGGCGGGCATACTACCACTTACCAGGAGTCACTGCGCTTTTTAAGTCTTGCCTGGAGCGCAAAGCGCTATCAAGCGAAGGCCATCGCTTACTCCGAGAAGTTGATCGAGGCTTCATCACGGGTCGGATATGAGCACAGGAACCGCGTGGCGCATCTGGAACTCGCGAATATGCTCGATGCCACGGGCCAACCGCGTAAGGCAACCGACCACTATTTGAAGGGCCTGAGCCTTTCGTTTCGAGCAGGTGTCGACGAGCACTCCGGACAATTTCTAACAAGCCTATTGCTCCGATCACTATACGAGAATGACATTCCGGCGGCTCAAAAGTATCTTCAGCAACTCGAACTGATTGACAAGCGGAATGCATTTGGCTTTGGGCGTTTTCTCGGACGCGCTTTGGTCGAGAACTATAAGGGTAACCGGTTGCTCTCGGAGGAGTATTTCTCGAAGCTCGCGAAAGAGCAGGCGAGTTCCGACTTCCTCATTCCGTACTGGAAAAGCACGATCGCGGAGCGGGATAAGAATTGGAAAGAGCTTATCAACCATTCCGAAACCCTACGCCGATTGACCGAGGAGGCAAACTACCGTGACGATCTGCCGGGCATCTATTACAAACTCGCATTGGGCTCTTGGCGATCGGGCGATGAGCGATCGGCGAGAGAATTCGCGAGCAAGGCACTCGGGGCATTCGAGCCGTTCCGCAACAGCGATGCGCCGTCCCTCTCGATCGGGATGATGGAGGTCAATCATTCGATTTATCGGTTGCTGTCCGAGATCGAGTCCGAGCAAGCCCCTATTAAAGCTTTTGAGTATTCCGAGCAATTGAAAGCGAATATTCTAAGGGATCGGATCGAAGAATCGGGGCTCAAGCCCCGTGCCGACCTGTCGAAGTCTCGTCGAACGAAGCTCTTCTCGACCTCAAAGGAATTTGTTGATGGAAAGATTAGCGAGGAGTCTCTCATCAAACTAGAAAAGCAGATCGTCAGCGAACGACGAACTGAGAGCCAGTTGGATCAGGATTTCTCGGCCGTCGGATTAAAGTTGCCGCCTGGCACGTCCGTGATCTCATACGAGTTCACCCCGTCCGGTAGCCTCCTGGCCTTCGTCATCGAACCCGGTGAGGCCCTTCGGGTCGTGAAACTGGGGCTCGGGGAAGAACAAATTTCTCAACTCGCTGAAGAAACCCGATCAAAGATCAATGACCGGATATTCTTCAAAAGCAACGGCAAGCGACTTTTCGATCTGTTACTCAAGCCTTTGAAGCTCAAATCGAGTCACTTAGTGTTCGTGCCCGATAAGCTTCTGTGGCGTATCCCGTTTCAAGCCCTAAGCCCGGACGGGAGCAAATACCTTATAAAAACCAATACCATCTCGTACTCGCCCTCGGTCTATTTGCTAAAGCAAAGCCTCTCGTCGGAGCCACCACGCAGAAAGACAATTGCGATCTTTGCAAATGACACCTTCAACAATCAGCGACTCGCCCATGTAAACGACGAAGCGAAAAGCATCGGGGGATTATTCGGAACCGCTCCTGTAATTCGCTCCACGAGGAAGACCTTCATGAGGTCCGCAGCCGGCGCAGATATACTCCATTTTTCGATGCACGCCCAACTCGACAGCGAAGATCCACTTTCCTCCTTTCTCGCCTTCGCTCCGGGACCTGGCGATTCAGGGAAAGTCACGGTCAACGATCTACTCGCGCTCCGCCTGAAACCCGGCAGCCTGGCGTTCCTCGCCTCGTGCGACACCAGCAAAGTCCACAACGGCGAAGGCCTCATCAGCGTCCCTTGGGCGATGCTCGGTTCGGGTAGCACGACGATCATCGCATCGCAGTGGGAGGCAACTGACAAATCGACCAACTTTTTCGCCGTCGCGTTCTACGCTGAGTACCTTAAAACACAATCTACATCAAAGGCCATGCAAAAAGCAGCACTGTCTTTGATTCAAAATAAGCAGCAAGGTTTTCATGAGCCATACTTCTGGTCCTCCTTCACGGCGTTGGGCGATTTTAGATGAACCGTAGGTGCCAAATTCGGGCTCCTATCTGCCGACCCTCGAGATTCCTATCCTCGTAACTTTTGCCTGTTTGTGCTATTGTTTTTGGATATATTCAGCGGTTCAGTCGCCGATTTTACCACGCTAAACCCCTGTTCCGCGGCACCCGCGTCCGACACTGACGATTCGCAATAACTCCTATGGGCGGAGTGCATCGTTTGATCGGAATACATTATTCCTGACTAGCAGGTTGGAGCAATGTCATTGACGGGGCGCGATGCCGATAACTTTTACTGGCCAATTGGGCCACATTACATCGCCCAAGAATTCTGCAACAATTGACCGGCGATTTAGCCCCTCTACGCCGAAGATGATTCTCATCGTGGAGGACTCCGCGGACATCAGCGGTGCACTGAATTTGCTCTTCGAAAACGCGATCCTTCCCTGTTACCCGTAGAGCTTCGCGGCCGGCTCGCTCCCACGCCCGGTCTATTCCGCCGGTCCGTTGGCATCGAGGACGACGTGTGGACGACCTTGTCAAAGACCTCGAACGCGCGATCACGATCGGCTGCTAAACAAATGACCCGCCTTCGATCCGCAAAACCGTTTCGCCGATCCACGCAAGCATTTCACGGTTCCGTGAGTGGTTGAACCGGACCGCGAAACCGTTTCACTTTGCGGTGAACCGTTCCCTCGTGCGGAGAACCCGTTTCTCGGCGTACCCATGGGTGCCGATCAATCATCAGTCAAGTCCCCGACCCGAACGATCCTGCCGCGTAGTATCCAGAAATGGCTCTGGCAGCCGATGGTCCGCCAGACGGAGGGGTGCAGGGAGGCGGTGCCGTCTTTATGCACCGCGGCCCGCCAGCTCGGGTTCCCCTCCGGCAGCAGGTTCAGTTCGATAAGCTCGCGGCACCCACATGGGCACGCGAAGGCGGCGGCCCATGGCCGGCCGGTGGTGCCGAGCAGATAGATCGATCCCGGATCGATGTCGTCAGGGATCTTGTCAGCGAGCACGGTCCGCAGAGGGTAGGGCTTGCGGGTCCACAACCTGCCAAATAATCGCCGGATCAAATTCAGCAGCATCACGGCTCCACCTCCCGCATGCTCAGCGACGACCATCCGAGCAATGGCTCAACGTCGCCGCGCCCCACGTGGGGCGCCAGCAGCGGACACTCCTCCGGTGCACTCTCCTTCGTTGTCAACGTCTCCATGAAGTTGAACCGGACGACGTCGCAATCCCGCGGGTCGCACGACCGGAATGGGTGCAGGCGGGAGAGGAACTCGTTCACCGCGATCCCGGCGATCGTGCAGTTCAGGCTCGCCACCGGCGGCGATTTCTCGTCCGCCCCCTCGATGTAGCCGGCCTTCCGCTCCGCCTGGAATGCTTCCGGGTCCGTGCGTCGGAGCCCCTCCGCCCGAACCTCCTCCAGCGTGTAGGCACGGCGCCCAAACAGGCTCGAGCCGCCCGGCTGAAGGTAGTGCACCACCCCGCTCGCCTCGTCGATCCCGCCCTCGCCGTCCGCCAACAGGTGCACGCCGAGGTCGAAATACGGCTGAACGTAAAACGCCGCGATTCGGTTCAACAGGTGTCGGCCCTCGGCGGTGTCCATGCAGCCGAACACGACATCGCAGTGAGCTATCTTTTTCACGCAGACCGGATCGTATAGATTGCGAGGAATCGCGTCCACTTTAGTTCCGAGCCCCATCGCCTCGACGGCCCGCTTGAGCACGTCCACTTTGTATTCGCCAACGTGCCTTTCGCCCGCGTTGACGATGCGGTTTAGGTTGCGGTCCTCGACGCGATCGTCGTCGATCAGCACCAGCTCGCCGACCGCCAGCCGACCGAGCAGCTCCACCACGAAGCTGCCCGTGCCGGAGCACCCGACCACGCCGATCCGAAGCCGCCGCAACCGGGCCGTCGTGCCGGATCCGAAGAGCTGCAGCTGTGCGGCCAGCTTTCCATCGAAATCTGGATCGCAGTCACCCGGCTGATACCAAAACGATAGCTTGTCTCCCGCTACCGTCACGCTCGAGAAAGCCTGTTCGCCTCCCTCCGTCATTGCCCGCCCGAAGACCCGGCCGTCCGGCAGCATGACCGCACTTCCGTGTGGTTCACCGTCATCCAGCCAGGCGGACACCGACGCGAACGTTTCCGCGTCGGACTCGTCGTCGAGCTTGGAGAACCGCTCGAAGAACTCGGGGTGAGAGTGGAACTTCATCACCGCGAGGCCTTGTCGGCGGGCGTCGTCGAGGATGGCGGCGAGGGCCTCGGTCGGCCACGTTACGGAGATCGGTGTGCGATCGCAATCCGCATACGCCACGGGGACGACCTTGTGAACGGTGAAGATGTGTTCTTCATCCGTGCGGTTCCGACCGCACAGAGCGAACGCGACCGCCTCCAGCCCGTCGCCGGGGAACAGATGCCGCCGGAGCTGATCGTGATGGCGGCCGGAGATCCTGAGAGAGTACTTGTTCATTTTTTCAGTTCCCCCTCGAGGAATGCGGTCACGTAAAGCAGGTGGGTCTCGATGTTGTCGACATCCGGGCGCCAGTCGCCGGCCGCCCTGTGCCGAGACCACTGCTGCCACTCTTTCCCGTCGATCTTCAATTGCGTGAGATTGTTCATCGGCCGCCCGTCCGCCCGGGTAAGGGCCGGTGAAAAGTACGCCATGTCGATCTGCACGTCCGGGTAGGTCGGGGCGATCCGCAACGCGATGCTCGCCTCCGCCACGTTGTACCCGGCCGGCAATTTGAACCCTTCAGCGATCACCCACTGCTTCTTTCCATCTACGACCGCTTCCCACAACCGGAACGTGCGGTCGAGGAACTCAACGTCAGCGGGCTGAAGCGCGAAGGAGCGCCGTGCGGCGCGCTCCTCCCCTTCCTGGTTCGCGATCTTCATCGTCGTGAACCGCTCCACGCCGGGTTCCGTGAAATCCACCGACTCCCCCGCCCCGATCAGTTTCGTCTGCCCGCCGTGCACGTGCTGGTACAGGTTGTGCGTCGCGGGGGTCTTTTTGACGAGCCCGAGTATCTCCGCCCCGGTCATCGTCGACCGGTCCACCGTGAAATTGTCCTTGTCGACGCGGATGCGATATTTGCTCCCCGGCGGGACCGGTTTCCCCGCCTTCGCCGAGGCCTCCACGTCGATCACTTCTTCGGAATTGAGTTCCCCATTTTCGTCTTTATGCATAAAGGTTTTCCTTACTCCTTGTTCAAATATTTGTCGCCGACGGCCGGTTCGAAGGAACTTCGTCCCGACTGTCAACATTAGTTAGTGCGAGGGACGTGCCAAAGGACGTTTGTTAGGTTAACTACTGTATTTGCGGGATTTATTGGGATCGTCCATCGAATGGCGAAGGTTTGGTTTCTATTTAATGCTATAACAATTATATTTCTCGATAGTCACACAATGGAAAAAGAGATCGTAGTGCTGGGGTGCCTGGGGCCGGATAAGGATGCGGCAGAGGTTGAAGCGGATCGTTGGGAGGAGTGGCGGCCGACGGTGGGGTTGTGCATGCATGAGGGTTTCCCGGTCGCGCGGTATGAGCTTATCTATCAGAAGACTCACAAGGCGCTAGCCGTGCAGGTGGCGGAGGACATAGAGGCCCGATCGGAGACGAAGGTGCGGCTGCATGAGATCGATCTGCAGAAGAAGCCCTGGGATTTCGAAACGGTCTATGCGGCTTTCTTCGACCTCATGACGTCTTACGAATTCGATCCGGAACGGGAGTCGTACTTCCTGAACATCAGTACGGGTACGCACGTTATGCAGATCTGTCTGTTCATGCTGGCGGAGGCCCGTTATGCGCCGGCGAAGCTGATCCAGTCGTCCTTCGTGAACGGCAAGGGGAGCTATTTCGTGATCGATCTCGAGCTAGAACGCTATAACCGACTGGCGCAGCGATTCCGTAAAGAAAAGGACGATGACATCGCCCTGCTGAAAGGTCACATTTCGACGGCTAATTCAAAAGTGGAAAAGATGGTCGACGATATCCTGCACGTCTCGTCAAACTTCAATTATCCGATCCTGCTAACCGGCAGCACGGGTGTCGGTAAGACGAGTTTAGCGAAGCGCATACATGAACTTCGGGTGCAAAAGAACCGGGCGAAGGGACGATTCATACACGTAAACTGTGCGACATTGCGTGGCGACATCGTTAAGTCCGAGTTGTTCGGGCACGCGAAAGGATCGTTCACGGATGCTAAGGTCGATCGCATTGGGTTAATTGAATCGGCCGACGGCGGGACGCTTTTCCTTGACGAGATCGGAGAACTGGACCCGGAGGTGCAGAAGATGCTGCTTACGGTTCTGGAAGACAAGGAGGTTAGAAAGCTCGGTGACACAAAATCGCAGAAGGTGGATTTCTACTTGATCGCGGGGACCAATTCGGACCTGAGGGGGAAGGTGGCGGCGGGGGAGTTTCGTGAGGATCTGCTGGCGAGGATCGATTCCTTTCCCTTTCATCTTTTGGACCTGAAGGATCGCCCGGAGGACATCGAACCGAATCTTGATCGCGAGCTTGAAGATTTCCAGGGTGTAAACAATATCAACGTGACGATGAGCAAGGAGGCCCGAAGGAAGTACCTCGAGTTCGCGACCTCGCCCGCGGCGACGTGGAACAACAACTTTCGCGACCTGAAGGCCTCGGTCGTGCGGATGGCCGCTTACGCGGACGGAGGGAGGATAACGATCGCGTGTGTGGACAGGGAGATCGAACACCTTAGGAAAAAGTGGAGCGATTCCGCCGCGGAACGCGAACGGTTCCCGCTGACGCGAAAGGTGCTCGGAGCGGAAAGAATGGCGGAGCTGGACCGGATCGCGTTGGTGCAGATTGAGACGGTGATCGAGACATGTTTGAATTCGCGCACTAGGGCGGAGGCGGGGCGGACGCTTTACGGGGCCTCACGGTCGAACAATTCGGCGACGAACTACAATTCACTGTTGAACCTTTTCCTCAAACGCTACGGACTTGATTGGGACACGATCCGCGCCAACGGTTGAGATGCTCGCACGTTTCTACATCCAGTAATTGCGATCGAAGGAGCGGTAGTTGATCGCTTTGATGATGAGGGAAAGAAGTCGATGTGCTGTCGGATCTGGAGAGACCCGTGATGATGTCCACCGCACGCCCTTCACCCTTCCCCCGGCGATTCTATCGCGCGATCCGCTGAGCGCCGTCCTGGGGAGACCGCTAAGGCCCACGCACAATGTGTCGTCCCGTCGCGCAGCAGGTTGAAGTTGAATTGGCGATCGACGGCCACGGCGTCTATTTCATAACTAGTAGCTGATCATTCCAACGAAAACTAGAACCAAAAAGACGCCAACGCCGAGCTAGTCCCTCGTTCCCCGGCTGAAGAAGTCCACTGCAAACGTATACCCACAGTCGCCGGTTCGTGTATAATACGTGTGCCCGAATCACCAGTCCTCAATCCCGGTCTCCCCCCCGCGGACGGCTTGTCATCACCCCCGACCATTGAATGTGGGTTTCGCAGGTGACAGGTGTTGCACCGGCACACGGTGCGTTTGCAATTGGGTCGCGAGTCGAAATATGTCCAACCAGAAACTGAAAAATCAGATCATCGAATGGTTGCAAGCCCAGCCGTATTGGCTTCAGTATCTTGGGGACGGCATTCTTGAAGGTGCCGCGGTGGACGACGCCCTGGTCGCCCAAGCGTACGAGTACTTCAAACAAGACGAGGGGCTCGCCCCCGTCGCCGACCGCCCCGCCATCGCGTTCAACGGCGCGGCCGCGGCCGAAGAGGACCCCGACGTTACTCTGAAGCTTGTAGCGATCAAGAACATCGCGAACGTCAACGCCCTCGCCCTCGAACAGACCATAAAGGTCGGCCCGAACCTGACCGTCGTTTACGGCAAAAACGGTTCGGGCAAGTCGGGATACGTGCGGCTGCTCAACAATGCGTTTCCTTCGCGAGGCGACAAAGTGATCTTGCCTGACGTATTCGGCTCCAACGGAAACGGCGGCCCGCCCGAGTGCCATATCACTTACCAGCGGACCGAAGATCCGTACGACCTCGTCTTCCCGACGGATAAGGACCGGTCGGAGTTTTCGCAGTACTGCGTCTTCGATACGAAAAGCGTTTCGGCACACCTCGAGAAGGAGAACAGCCTTTCGTTCACGCCTAGCGGGTTCGATTTTTTCGAAAAGCTGATGGCCGCGCACGGCGCGGTCAAAGCCCGGCTCGAAGCCGAGATTCACAATAAGTCGGCCCCGCACGGTTTTCTCGACCTGTTTCAGAATGATAATCCTGTCCGCTCCCTTATCGAGACTCTCGGCGCCGAGACCGACTTAAAAGAGGTCGAAAAGCTCGCGACGATGACCGAAAAGGACGAGGCGGAACTGCTTGAAAAGACCACGCGACTTGCGGAACTTAGAACCAAAGACAGGGCCGAGCAGGTGAGAGCGATCATTGCGGCTCGCAACCAACTAGACAAATTCTGCGATGCGGTGACGGCAGCCTTTGAACCACTGCGGGCGGAAAAGCTTGAAGAGGCGCGAGCGGCGATCGAGGCCGTGAGTACGTTCGAGGAGATCGCGAAAGCGGAAGGGGTCGAGAGCCTTGATCGGTACCAGATCGCCGAGGTCGGTTCCGATTCGTGGCGGGCATTCATCAAGGCGGGCCGGGTATATGCCAAGACGATCGCTGCGGGCCGCCGCGGTGAAACATACCCGATCGATCAGGACAATTGCCTTTTCTGTCTGCAGCCGCTCGGCGACAAAGAGACCATACTGATCGATGCTTACTGGAATCTGCTGAAGAGCACAGCCGAAACTGAGCTGGCCAAAGCGAAGGATGCACTCGCGAAGATTCGCAAGAAGACCGATGAATTGCCCCCGCTAACGTTTGACATTGAATACGACGTATTCAAAACGGTCAACAAATTCGATCCGGAACTGACGGAACGTTGGATGGGTCTTGTAAAGACGTACGCCGAAACACGCGCCGTGGCCCTCGCGGCGATCGACGGGATCGCTGCGGCGAAGCTTCCCGCATCGCTCGATGCCGAGGTCGCGGAATTCGACGATTGCGGTAAGAACCTCGACGATGAAAAAGCGGCCCTGATCGTCTCGAACCCATCGGAAGAGACCGCAAGGCTCGAAGCGGAGATCGATCTCCATAACGATCGCAGGATCCTGGCCAACATACGCGACAAAGTGGAAGCCTTCGTCGAGACTGCGAAATGGACGGCCAGGGCTCGGGGTTTGCATGGCAAGCTGAGCACTGCCAAGATCACCACGATCCAGGGGCAGCTTTACGACGAACACATCACGCAGGAATACGTCGACATGTTCGCCTCGGAGTGCAAGCGGTTGGACGCCCCGCATTTCATCAAACTGGCGCAGCGCAACCAGCGCGGTGCCACCCTTCGCAAACTGAAGATCGCCAACGAGACCGCCGGCAAGGTTCTCAGCGAGGGCGAACAGCGGGCCATCTCCATCGCCGACTTCATCACCGAGGCCCAACTCAACCCCCAATGCCGCGGCCTCATCTTCGACGACCCGTGCTCGTCTCAGGACCACGAACGACGCGAGCTTATAGCCGAGCGACTTGCAGAGCTTGCCAAGTCGAAGCAGGTGATCGTCTTCACACACGACATCGCGATGCTGGTGCATTTGCTGCACATCACCAAGCGTGAATCGGTTCAGGTTTCTGAGAATTACATCTGGCGAACGAGTTCGGCGACCGGAAAGGTAATGCCCGATCTTCCCTGGACGGCGAAGTCGGTAAACGCCCGCGTCGGTGTACTCAAGGATCAACTGGTCCGATTGCGGAAGATCGAAAAAGAGGGGGACCCCAACGAATATCAATACGCCGTCGAACGATGGTTCATGAAGCTTCGACAGACTTGGGAACGCGCAGTGGAAGAACGCCTGCTCAAGGGCGTGATCGAACGTTATTCGCCGGAGATCCAGACCAAGAAACTTAAATACCTCGAGATCACCGACGAACTGATCGCCGAGATCGATGCCGGAATGACGGAAGCCTCAAACTGGGTCCACGACGGCGTGCCCGCCGAAAACCGCGTCCCGCCCGACACCGACAAGGCCCAGAAAGCCCTCGAC
>JAUCQE010000436.1 GCA_030372865.1 Pyrinomonadaceae bacterium | reverse complement strand
TTCGGAACTCGTCGGCAGCGTCAGATGTGTATAAGAGACAGGAATAAAAGGGCGAGAAGTTTGCTTCTCGCCCTTTGTTTTTGACTAGTTAGCCGGGAAACCGCGTTTCCGCATCAGTGCTTCGACCCTGGGGTCGCGGCCGCGGAAGTTGCGGTAAGTTTCCGCCGGATCGATCGTGTCTCCGACGCTGAAGATATGCTTTCGGAGCTTTTCAGCAACCTTTCGATCGTAAGGCCCAGCGGCTTCTGTGAACGCTTCAAACGCGTCCGCGTTCAGCACATCGGACCACAGATAGCTGTAGTAGCCCGCCGAATATGAGTCGCTCGAGAAAAGATGGCCGAACTGCGGCAGTCGGTGACGCATCACGATCTCACGCGGCATTCCGATCGAAGCAAGCGTTTCGCGTTCGAATTTATCAATGTCGATCTTCGCCCCACCGGCAAGGTGAAGCTTCATATCGACCAAGGCACTCGCCAAATATTCGACCGTCGCAAAGCCCTGATTGAACTTGGAAGCACGCGTGATCTTGTCGACGAGTTCCTGCGGGATCGGCTTGCCGGTCTCATAATGGACAGCGTATTTCTGCAGGATCTGCGGGGTTGAGACCCAGTGCTCAAGGATCTGCGAAGGGAATTCGACGAAGTCGCGAGCAGTGTTCGTGCCCGAAACCGACGGATATGTAGTGTTCGACGATAGCCCGTGCAGCGCGTGGCCGAACTCATGGAACAAGGTCGTCGCGTCATCCCATGAGATAAGCACCGCTTCGCCGGGTTTGCCCTTGATGAAGTTCGAGTTGTTCGAAACAAGCGTGGTCACGTCCTTTCCGCCCATCCGCTGCTGGCTGCGGTACGAGGTCATCCATGCTCCCGAACGCTTGCCCGGCCGTGCGAACGGGTCGAAATAGAACAAACCGACGTGCTTACCGCTGGTCTTGTCCGTGACGTCCCAAACCTCTACGTCAGGGTGAAAGACAGGCACGTTGTTCACACGCTTGAAGTTGAAGTTGAACAACTCACCCGCCATCCAGAACATCGCGTCCCGCATTTTATCGAGCTGCAGGTACGGCTTTACTTCGTTCTGATCGATGTCATACTTCGCTTTGCGGACCTTTTCGGCATAGAAACGATAGTCCCACGGCTCGATGGTTATCTTCGCCCCTTCCTTATCGGCTAGGGCCTGCATATCCGCAACCTCTTCCTTTACGCGAGCGACCGCAGGCTTCCACACCGCTTCCATCAATTCCATGGTGCGTTCCGGCGTTTTCGCCATCGTGTTGTCGACCCGCCAATGCGCGTGTGTCGGGAAGCCAAGGAGCTTCGCACGCTCTGCACGCAGCTGAAGGATCTCGCTGATCACCTGGTTATTGTCGTTCTTATCACCGTTGTCGCCGCGGTTAGCGAAAAGATCGAACGCCCTCTCACGCAGATCTCGACGAGTCGAGTATGTCAGAAACGGTTCGATCGACGAGCGGGTGTTAGCGACTGCTCCGACCACGCCGGTCAATTTGCGGCGTTTCGCTTCCTCCGCGTATGCATCTCGGAGCGACTGCGGCAAGCCTGCAAGATCGGCGTCGGTCTTTAGCTCGAGAAACGGTTCGCTCTCATCCGCAAGAAGGTTTTGGCTGAATTTAGTGAAACTGGTCGCCAGCTTCTGGTTTATTTCCGAAAGCTTAGCCTTGGCAGATGCATCAAGCTTTGCACCGGAACGAACAAAGTTTGTGTAATAACGCCACGTCAGCCGTTGCTGCTCAGGCGTGAGTTTCGCCTTATCGGGCGAGTTATAAACGGCCTCGATCCGCTTGAACAGAGCCTCGTTCTGCGTGATCTTGTCCTGAAAAGCCGCCAGTTTCGGGTCCATCTCGGCTTCGACCTTCTGGAAGTCCGGGGTGTTCAGGTTCGACCCCCACACGCCGTAGATCGAAACTATGCGGTCAAGTGAGCTTCCCGTCGCTTCCATTGCCTCGATAGTGTTCTCAAATGTCGGAGCTTCTTTGTTTGACGTGATCCTTTCGATCTCGGCAAGCTGTTCGGCCATCGCAGCCTCAAGCGCCGGTTTGAAGTCGCTGACTTTTACTTTGTCGAATGGCGGGACGCCGTCGTACGGCCCAGTCCACTTTGCAAGCAATGGATTCGAAGTTTGTACGGCCGCCGATTCCGCCGCAGAGCTTTTGTTGTTTTCCAAGTTCATAAAAACAAGGCCGCCCGCCAGCGCGGCGACCGAAAGGACGCCCACGCGCATGGGGCTACTGAAATGTTTCATCTGACGCATACTCCTTTGTGCATTGATGGGGAGCGAATAATTCAATTATTTGATGCCGCAACTCGTCGGTCTATGTCATTAAAGTATATTACAAACTTCTGAAACAATCGGCGTTGGTAGGATTCAGCCGTTGATCTAGATAATCTGGTGACCTGCGATAACTGAATATGGGGGATACAAAACTGTCGCAAACGAATATGCAAGCGACAGAAATGTAGGATATATTACTAACTCCGAATTGCAGAGGGTTTGCTAAATCCCGCATTTCGAAGAAATAGCAAACATCCTTGGGAAAACCCTTTTGGCATCAGTGTTGCCATGTCCTAATGGAACACATACATGGCGATGTTCGCCGAAAAATCTGGGAGCTCTAATGAACGCAAAAAATGTACTGCACTATGCCGCGGAGCAGGGTGCGAGATTCGTCTCGGTACGCTTTACCGATCTGCCTGGTGCCTGGCATCACCTTACCTATCCGATCGATATGTTGACCGAGGACTCGTTTGAAGACGGGTTTGGCTTCGACGCTTCGTCACTTCGGGGCTGGGCCGCTATTCACGAATCGGACATGATCCTAGTCCCGGATCCGGGCCGTTTTTGGATGGACCCCTTCACAGACGAACCGACGCTATGCCTTATCGCAAACGTCGTTGAACCGATCACAAAGGATGGTTACGGGCTTGACCCGCGATCGGTCGCAGTCCGTGCCGAGAGTTATTTGCGATTCACTGGGATCGCGGACACGATCTTTGTCGGTCCGGAGGCGGAATTTTTTGTCTTTGACAATGTCACTTATCACAACGAACAGCAGTCTGCCGGTTTCACGATCGACTCTGAAGAAGGACACTGGAATTCGCGTCGCCGCGGCGACGAGATGAACCCGAACATGGGTTATCACATCCGCCCGAAGGAAGGTTACGTGCCGACGGCACCGCTCGACACGTTGATCGACCTTCGCTCACGCATTTCCCTGATCCTCGATGAGGTTGGTATTAACGTAGAGTGCCACCACCATGAAGTTGCGACCGCGGGGCAGTGCGAGATCGATTTCAAGTTCTCGAACATGCTGCACACGGCAGATAACATGATGCTGTTCAAGAACGTCGTTAAGAATACGGCGGCAGCATTCGGAAAGACGGTTACGTTCATGCCGAAACCGCTCTACGGGGATAACGGCTCGGGAATGCACGTTCACCAGTCTCTGTGGAAGGACGGCAATCCGCTGTTCGCAGGCGACCAGTACGCAGGTCTCTCGGAAATGGCGAAGTTCTACATTGGCGGATTGCTGAAGCACGCACCGGCATTGGTAGCGTTTGCCGCTCCGACGACGAATAGCTATAAACGGCTCGTGCCGGGATTTGAAGCACCGGTAAACCTTGCCTACTCGGCTCGAAACCGTTCGGCAGCGGTGCGTATTCCGATGTTCTCCGCCTCTCCGAAGGCGAAGCGGCTCGAATTCCGTCCCCCCGATCCGAGCTGCAATCCTTACATCACGTTTGCGGCTCTGCTGATGGCGGGCCTCGACGGCATCCAGAACCGTATTGATCCGGGCGAACCGCTCGATAAGGACATTTACGACCTTCCGCCGGAAGAACTGGCGAATGTGCCCTCACTTCCCGGAACTCTTGACGAAGCGCTCACGGCACTCGAGAACGACCATGAGTTCCTTCTTAAGGGCGACGTCTTCACTACACAGATGATCGAACGCTGGATCCGCTATAAACGTGAGAAAGAGATCACACCGCTCCGTCTGCGTCCGCACCCGATGGAATTCGCGATGTACTACGACGTTTAGTGATAGGCTCATAGCGAAAAGAATAGAGGTGAGTTCTCGCAAGAGGCTCGCCTCTTCTGTCAGGCACCCGGCGCTGTAGGGACACGACCCTGTACCGCAGGATTTCGTAAATCGTATCGGTCGGTGATCTGGGCAGGGCTTGATCGCATTGACGCAAAAACCGGTTTGGCTTTCGGTCGAGCAGGTTTTTTCGCTATTATTGAACGGATGAAAGGACGCTTCGTAATATTCGCTTCTCTCGCGCTTGGAATAGGCGCTTTAGTGCTTTCGGGGTGTGGCTCACCTGCGGGTACCGATAAGGCAGCGAGCGCTTCGAACTCGGGGAACGGCTCTGCTCCAAGACCTGTAGCTGTTGATGCAAATGAGGTTAACAGCCCGCAGCAGAATGCGAACCCGAACCTCGACGACCCCGGTATTCAGCAGGCAAGCAATATGTCTGATCTAAAACAGGCAAAGTTGGACAAACTCAGGAACGGTGCGGGCGGCGGAACCGGCGGGTTTCCGTCGGGTGCTGCTCCGTTGAAGAGAGAGACGCCGGATGATTCGCAGTATTGGTCCGTGCTTACTGACGTTGCGACGGAGACCAGGCAGTTCAGGAGCAATCCGCAGATTGCTAAGGTCGAGAAGATCAACGACGGAAAAACCGCAGTCATCAAGATACATTTGCGCAATGGCAAAGTGATGGATTTTCCAGGAAATCGGGTCGCCGATATCTCTCGTGAGTCCGTTAATACGTTCATCGCGATGGCGGGCCTTACACCGGCGGCGACCCCAACTCCGCCGCCGGCTGCACCTTCCGAGCCGAATCCGCAAAAGAAGCGAAGCGTTAATGTTTTCCCGAAAGTTCAGTAGTTCTGTTATATAATCGCACCGGATATGGAGAAGTTTACCGTTATATGTCCATGCTGTGAGGCCACTCTGACGATCGATGCTCACACGGGCTCGCTGATAGCTCACGAGGAAAAGAAAAAGGCCGTTGCCTCGTTTGACGAGCTGCGAAACGATCTGTCGAAACAAAAGGAACTTCGGGAACAGCTTTTTGCCCAGGAAATGTCCTCAATGAAGAATAGGGAACGGCTTCTCGAAGAAAAGTTTCAAGAGGCTTTGAAGCGAGCGGACAAGGACGATAAAACACCATTTAAGAACCCTCTCGATCTCGACTAATTTACCGCCGTAATCTATGCCCTACGCTTCCGAGGCGACAAGATCGCCGATCCAGGCAAAAGACCGAATAATTGTTGCACTTGATGTCGATTCGACCGCGAAGGCGGAGGAACTGATAGATAAGTTAAGCGACTCGGTTGGTGCGTTCAAGATCGGGATGCAGCTTTTTACCGCTGCCGGACCATCGTTTGTGCGCAAGGTCGCCGAAAAGGGGATAAACGTGTTCCTCGATCTGAAATACCATGACATTCCGAACACGGTGGCTCGTGCCGGCATAGAAGCGGCCAAACTTGGGGTATGGATGTTCAACGTCCACGCATCAGGTGGGGGAGAAATGATGAGGCGGACGTTCGGCGACGTCGCGGAAACCTGTGACAAGTTTTCGATCGCCCGTCCACTGATCATTGCCGTTACGGTGCTGACCAGTTCAAACCAGGAAACACTCGCGGAAACAGGCATATCCGCGACCCCAATGGATCAGGTCGTAAGGCTAGCTCAGTTAACGTCGAACTGCGGGCTCGACGGGATCGTCGCATCGCCGCTGGAGGTAACGGCGGTCAGGTCGCAGATACATAGCTGCGATTTTGTTATTGTTACGCCCGGAATACGGTCAGAATCTGCAACTTCCGACGACCAAAAGCGTGTAACTTCTGCCGGTGCTGCAGCATCGAACGGATCGGACTATCTCGTCATCGGGCGTCCCATAACCGCTGCCCCTGACCGGCTTTCCGCGGTCGAGTCCATCGTTAAGGAAATCGAAATGCGCGCTGAAGCCCGCGATCCGAATTAAAGGCCTTGTGAAAAAACTTCTATTGAATCTCTTCCGGTTTGTGATAGTCGCCGTCCTAGCGTCGACGTCTTCTGCCCTTCGTGTGGACGCGCAAACCCCGATTGGCCCGGCTGTGCGGATCGGAGAAAAGATCACCTACAATGTTTCGATAGAGCATTTGGATAACGCCGCGTTTGCAGAGTTCCACGTGGTTTCGACCGGCCGTCTCAATGGCCGGGACGTCATCGAGATGCGCAGCCGGGTAAAGACTCTGAATCTCGCGAGCGCGGCGTTGTTCATGGTGGACGAGTCGACGACCACCTACATGTTGCCGGATTCGGGACTTCCTTTATTAACACGTAGGGAAGAAGGGACCTTCGGGCTGCCAAAGGTTACCAGCCGCGATTTTTCTGCGGCTCCGGCATCGGGCCATGACATCAATACGCTCCTGCTCGCGATCAGGGGCACGATGCAGGCTGAGGTCTACACGCTTCAGGCCGACGATCGCACGGGACAGGTGACGGTGCAGATGATGGGAAGCGAGACTGTGCGTTCCGACGCCGGTACGTTTGAAACTTCAATTCTCAGCGTCCAAAGCGACCTTTTGACCGAACGCGGGATCAGCGACCTGCGTGTCAATTTTTCAAACGACGAGAACCGGATACCGGTACTTTTCCGCTTTAGGACCTCGAAGGGAAACGTGACGGCGACCGCTGCAAGCGTCCAGGTCCAGAGAGCTGAGCCGGACCCGCAGCCGACCCCGCAACCGGTTGAGACGCCGCGGCCGACGCCGGTCCCCACACCCGTTCCAACTCCGGAGATCTACGTCAACGACCAGCCACTTTCTCGTGAACTGCCGTTCACTTTGGGCGAACGTCTCGATTACCGCATTAGTACAAATGGCCGTGAGATCGGCGAGGTTACTCTCAGAGCAGAGTCGAGGTCACAATTTCAGGGTACGGACTCATTGTTGCTTTCGGCGACGTTCAATTCCTCCGGGTCTTCGGACGCGCTTTTCCGCAACGGTGACTACCTCCGAACTCGCGTCGACCCGGATACATTAACGCCATTCCTTTTTGATGTCCGGTTTACTTCGGCTGCTAACCAGGTCTCTCATAACGCTACGTTCGATTCACGGACCGGAGCTGTGATGTTTGGCGGAACCCCGATCGAAGCACCCGTTGGGACCCATTCCGTACTTTCGCTTCTCTATGCGATGCGATCTTTCAATTTGAAAGCGAGCAGGGACGGGAATAATCCGACGAACGACACTCGCGTGGCCGTTTACTGGGACGGGAAGGCAACCGTGTTCTCCCTGCGGCCGGCTAATCCCGCTGCGGTCGATATTAATGGAGAGCAGGTGCAGGCTCAGATGGTATCGATAACGACCAACAATCCTAAGTTGGAGCCCTTGACACCGCGAGTGTGGTTGTCAATGGACGCCCGTCGGCTGCCGCTGCGTATTGAACTCGGAGCTTATAGATTGGATCTTGTAACGGCACCGAACAATACAAAATAGAACTTAAGAATTTGCGAAGAAAGCCCGGAAAATAACCGGGCTTTTTCATTAAATGAAATTGGAAACTGTTTTCAATTAGGCTACAATTGGCTTGGAGGATGTCCGTATGGCAAACAAAGGTCTTGTATTTGCGCTGCTTCTGCTCGTTGGTTCGGTACTTTGCGTGAATGCGCAGACCGATGCCGACCGAGAGGCGATAAAACGAACCGCTATCGATTATGCGGAAGGCTGGTACGAAGGCAACGCCGACAAAATGGAACGCGCTCTTCATCCCGACCTCGCCAAGCGCATCGTTCAAAACAACGATAAGAATCAAAGCCGGCTCGACCACATGAGCGCGATGGCGCTGGTCCAAGGCACTCGTTCCGGTTTTGGAAAGCAGACGCCAAAGGAAAAGCAGCAAAAAGACGTGACGATCCTTGATGTCTATCGCGGGGCCGCAACTGTTAAGCTCGAGATGCAGGGCTGGTTCGACTACCTGCACATCGCAAAGTTCAACGGCCGTTGGGTGATAGTGAACGTATTGTGGGAAACGAAACCGGCTAGCTAAGGGAGTGCCGGTCAAATCAAGATGACACTAGCAGAGATACCGATCGGCAACACGGTCCGAGTGAAAGCCGTTAGAGGCAACTCTCGGATCGCGACACGTTTGATGGAAATGGGCGTGGTGCCGGGTGTTGCCGTCGAGATCGTCAAATCGGCCCCGTTCGGAGACCCGATCCAACTTAGGCTTCTGGGATACAGCCTTGCGGTTCGCAAGAGCGAAGCGGACATCGTCGATGTAGAGGCACTCGCCGAAATGAATTCAGCCGCTTACTAAGATGGACGGGAAGTCGACCGACAACAGCATTTTGACCGTGGCGATCGCGGGAAATCCGAACGCCGGCAAAACGACGCTGTTCAATGCGTTGACCGGCCTTCGGCATAAGGTCGCAAATTATCCCGGTGTGACGGTGGAGCGGAAGACCGGGTATTGGGAACTGAACGGCCGGGCCGCCGATCTGGTAGACCTGCCCGGACTTTACAGTCTTGATGCCACGTCGCTGGACGAAAAGATAGCCCGTGAAGTTCTTACCGGCGAACGCGAGGACGCCCGCCGGCCCGATGTGGTGGTCGCGGTCGTAGACGCGACTAACCTGGAAAGAAATCTATATCTTGTAACACAGCTTCTCGAGTTCGACGTGCCGGTTGTCCTTGCCCTGACGATGGTCGATATCCTTGAGCGGCAGGACCACAGACTCAACATATCAAAATTATCAAGGCGTCTTGGTGTGCCTGTTGTTGAGATCAACGCGAAGGACGGCCGTGGGATCACCGAACTTGCCGAAGCGGTCGGCTCAGTGATCGGGCAACAAAGAGAGATTCCTGCGAGCCTTCGGTCGAGGATTGAGGGTGAACAGAATCCGATCTTCGCGCGGTACGCATTTATCTCGAGCGTCGTGCAGGAATCGGTGATCCATCGCGATGCAGCGGCACACCGTTTTTCAGATCGCATAGACCGCGTACTTACCCATCCGTTTTTTGGGCTTTTTATTTTGCTCGGGATCCTGCTTCTGATATTTCAGGCGATATTTTCGTGGGCGGCGATCCCGATGGACCTGATGGACCATGGATTTGGGGCTCTGGGTGACGCGGTGCGGTCGGCACTGCCGGAAGGCATCCTGAACGACCTGATCGTTGACGGCATAATTGCTGGCGTCGGCGGTGTCTTGGTCTTCCTTCCGCAGATCATTCTGTTGTTTCTTTTTATCTCGGTGCTCGAGGATACCGGATACATGGCACGAGCCGCGTTTCTAATGGACCGGCTCATGAGTCGGATCGGTCTGCACGGCAAAGCGTTTCTCCCGTTGATCAGCAGCTTCGCGTGTGCGATACCGGGCATTATGGCGACCCGTACGATCGAGAGCCGACGGGACCGTTTTGCGACGATCATGATCGCTCCGTTCATGAGCTGTTCGGCGCGGCTGCCGGTCTATACCCTAATGATCGCGGCGTTTTTCGCAGGGCAGACGGTACTGGGCGTAGTTTCGCTCGGAGCGGTCATAATGCTCGCGATGTACGGTCTCGGCATCCTGACGGCGGTTATCGTCGCCTTCGTTCTGAAACGCACGGTGCTAAAGGCTCCGCCGCCGCCATTCATAATGGAACTCCCGCCATACCGGCTGCCGAGTCTTAAGACGATCACCTTGAATGTGATCGACCGTGCCGGACAATTCGTGAAACGAGCCGGTACGGTCATTCTAGCGATCTCCATTATTCTCTGGGCGTTGATGTATTTTCCGCGTCACGAAGCCGTGACTGTGGATCATGCGACCCAGTCGTCAGTGACGGTCGAGGCCGACGAAACGGCAAAGGCCAGCGAGCAGTTGCAGAACAGCTATGCTGGTATGCTCGGAAGGACCATCGAGCCGGTGATGCAGCCGCTCGGTTTCGACTGGAAGGTCGGCATTGCACTTATCGCAAGTTTTGCCGCCCGCGAGGTGCTGGTCTCGACACTGAGCATAATTTATAATGTCGGCAAGGATGCGAATGAAGAATCCGAAACGCTGATCTCTGCAATTCGAGATGCGAAGAAGGCAGACGGTTCGTCGGTTTGGACCCCGCTCACGGCGCTCACGATGATGGTCTTTTTCGTGCTCGCGATGCAGTGTATGTCTACCGTTGCGGTCGTTCGCCGGGAAACCAATACTTGGTCCTGGCCGCTTTTCATGGTCGGATACATGACCGTGCTTGCTTACGCCGCGGCTTTTCTTACCTATCAGGGCGGACGGTTTTTAGGTTTTCAGTAGTATCGCTTTTGGGATTCTAGTTTGATGTCCACTCAGCTTCTTGTCGTTATTCTCCTGATCGCTGCGGCTGGCGGGTACTGCGGCTTAATGCTTTTACGGAGAACGCGATCTTTTTCCCCGCGAAACCGCTGCGGGGACGACTGCGGCTGCGGCGATAAGGCGTCCGTTAAGATCAAACATTGAGCAGCGGCACAACATTTCTCACCGACGGCGTTCGATCGATGTTTGTATCGACCTTTGCCTTCGCCCTTGCGAACGTATTTGTAAAACAGGTTTCGCACATCCCTGCGATGGAGGTCGTTTTCTTTCGTTGTTCGATCGGCCTGGCGTTTTGCTATTACGGCTTGCGGCGTGCCGCTGCCGACCCGGTCGGGACGAATCGACGCGAACTCTTACTTCGCGGACTGTTCGGCACGTCAGCACTGTTTCTTTTCTTTATCACGCTTCAGAATATTCCGCTCGCATCGGCGATGACGATCCAATACCTCTCGCCTATTTTCACGAGCATCATCGCGATCTTTGTATTGAGCGAGGCCGTAAAGGCGACGCAATGGCTTTTCTATGCGATGGCATTCGGCGGCGTTCTTCTCATTCATCAATTTGACACACGCGTATCGTTGCCCTTTCTGTTGATGGGAATTGCGTCGGCGTTCTTTTCCGGGGTGGCATATAATCTGGTGCGTACGCTTAGAGGCCGCGAGCATCCGCTAACGGTGGTGTTTCACTTTCAACTGATCGGGATGATCGCAGGACTGGTCGGCTGCTTTTTCGCGTGGACGACGCCGGTAGGCTGGGACTGTTTCTTTCTCCTGTTGATCGGTATCTTCTCGCAGGTCGGCCAGGTATTTTTGACGAATGCATTGCAGAAGGAGAGGGCGTCAAGCGTTTCGATCATAAATTACTCGGGATTGGTTTACGCTCTTCTCATCGGATGGATCGTATTCGGCGAAACGCAATCTGCCGTGACAGCGGCCGGAATGGCACTAGTAGTTGCGGGCGTCGTACTAAGTATCATATACAATAACCGGCGGCCGCGAACTTCGCAGGTCGAGGCAACATAACCTCCACTTAAACGATGAAACCCCTGATAAAAGCAGCCGTTGTGACAGCGAGCGATTCGAGGCATTTGGACGACGACGTTTCTGGGACCGTTTTGGTCGGACTGTTGATCGCCGCAGGCGCCGAGGTGCACGAACGACTCATAGTTAAAGACGACCTCGAGGAACTGATCCACACGCTTCACGAACTGGCAGACCGCGATGATATAAACCTGATCCTGACCACCGGCGGGACCGGTTTCGCACCCCGAGACGTCACACCAGAGGCAACGCGGGCGATCATCGAAAGGGAAGCACCCGGCATTGCGGAGGCTATTCGGCGCGAAACCGCCGCCGCGACACCGATGGCCATGCTGTCACGCGGTGTTGCCGGGATTCGGGGAAATACGCTTATAATCAATTTTCCCGGGTCGCCGCGCGGCGTGACAGAATGCTTTGAAATTATCAGGCCGGTTCTCGGACACGCCATCGACCTGCTGGAAGATCGGACAAACCACTAAATCTATGACGAAACTCCCATCCATCATTGCCGCCCTTTTCATTTTTGCGATCATCCCTGTCTGCGTTTCCGCACAGCGGCCGGCGATGCAGTTCTCGACGGAAGCCGAACTTAAGTCGGACCTTGAGACCGCTCCGTGCTCTAAGAACAAAGATCGCCGGGAAGCAGTTGTTGCGTTGTTCAAGAAAGCCGGTGCAGCGGACACGGATATCAAGATAGAAGGTAAAGACGGCCTAGAAAATGTCGTCGTTACGAAAAAAGGAACAACGGCCGACACCGTCGTCATCGGCGCTCATTACGATAAGACAGCAGACGGCTGCGGTGTGCTGGATAACTGGACCGGGATCGTCGTGCTGGCGAACATATATCGGACGATGCGCCCGCATGACACCCAAAAGACGTTCGTCTTCGTCGCCTTTGACGAGGAAGAGAAAGGCCTGCTTGGTTCAAATGCCTTTGCCGGAGAGATCCCAAAATCAGAACGTAAGAACTATTGTGCAATGATCAACTTTGATAGCTTCGGAATGGCTGCCCCCCAAGCACTTGGGAACGTTTCGAGTAGCTCGCTGATCAAGGTTGCCGAGTCGGCATCTGCCCAATTAAAGATCCCGTTCGCGAGCGCAGGGATCAGCTATGCAAGTTCGGATTCTGCTTCATTCAAAAACCGCGATATCCCGGCGATCACGCTTCACGGCATGAATGATAAATGGATGGATTATCTTCACACCTCGAAAGACAAGATCGGGAATGTGAATATCTCAAGTGTACATGCAGGATACATCCACGGGCTGATAATCGTCTCAAAGGTCGAAAACAGCCCGTGCGATGCATTCAGGAA
>JAUCQE010000435.1 GCA_030372865.1 Pyrinomonadaceae bacterium | reverse complement strand
TTCGGAACTCGTCGGCAGCGTCAGATGTGTATAAGAGACAGCTATTTGTCTCCTTCCTTGTTTTCCCGCTGTTCAGGTTTGTCTGAGATCGGGAAAGCAGACAGCTTGCCTTTGTTCATATTGAACAGCCGGCCGTCAGTCTCATCCACCTCGTAATCAGGTGATTTATCGTTGAAGACGATCTGGCGTTCAGCATTGCCGGTGAGCATGTTGATCCCGACGAGCCCGGAACCTGAATCGCCGTCTCCCTTGATCTTCGTCAGGACATAGTAAACGTTTCCGCTTTGTTTTGAGGAGTTGTATTTTCTGCCCATGAACTGCTGATAGCTCGACATCATATTCAGAAAGCGCGAGTTTTCGTTAAAGGCGCTATTGTAATCACCTCTTTGCATATAGCCGGCTTCAAGGGATTGATTCACGGCGGCAGCGGTGATCGTAAGCGCCGTCATTACGATCGATTCCCAGCCGCTAATGCCCGGGGCCGGATATTTGTTGGACCACGCGATCTCGCGTGTCGCCGGGTTGAAAGCTAAAAGGTGCTGCATTCCTCTTACAACGACGGTGCCGTTCTCCTGCCGGACGAGCGAGACAGGGTTGTCGGTTCTCTTCGCTCCTTTCTTAAATGCACCGCCGATGCCGCCGAACGCAATGGCTGCCGCCTTGCCGCCGACGTCCGCGGCCCCAAGGGCACGTTTGAACTGGAGTTTAACCTTGTACGCCTCCTTGACCTTGCCCTGGCTTGCCATATCGAGGCCGATCAGGTTGCTCTTGTCAGCGATCAGAAGGACGTTGTCGTTCGGCAGGACGACCATGTTCGTGATCGATTCGTCTGCACCCGTGTAGATCCAATTTGTGTTTCCGCTCGCTTTATTGAGAGCAACGACGCCGACCGGATTCTTTTCCTGCCACTCGCCCTTTTTGGCGCTAAAGAACTGGCCGCCCATTCGGCCGTAGATCACGTCGCCGTGGAGCTGCATTTCCGCTATACCGCCCTTACCGAAGTCCTTCGTTGTCCACTTGATCGCACCGGAATTCTTGTCGATCGCACGGATGATCCCCTGGGCGGAGGTAAAGATGGTGTCGCCATCAACGATCGCTTGCCCGTTGGTGTTCTTGAGCGAGCCGTCAGTGACGTCATATACGTTCTTCCAAACCAGTTTGCCATCTGCAAGGCTGTACCGGTGAAGCCCGGCATAGGTCAGGTACAGTGAGTCGCCGTCAAAAATCGGCGGGTTCTCACCGGAAAGGTCAAAGCGATCGCTTGCGCCGCCGCCCGAACCGAGAAGCATCGCACCGGCACCGCCGCACTTTTTCTTTTCCACACCATACAGATCGACCTTCTCGGGGTATTCTGCCTGCCAGAGGAACTGCCCCGTGGACATCTTCAGCGCGAACATGTCCGGCTTGTCCTTGTTCATGCGGTTATCCTTAATCGTGAGAAACACCAGAAGGTCCTTGCGATAATCCGGAACGACCGCGACGGTAAAGCCAAGCATCTTGTCGGATTGCCATACGGTCTCTCCGGTGAGGCCGTCGACAGCAGTGAGTTTTGTTTTGCGCTGCGCCCAGCCTGAATTATCGGCGAACAGAAGAAGCGGGGTGCCTTCGAGCTCGCTGAACTCGTTCTCGTTGATCTCGCCGAGGTCGGCACGCGTCCATATCTGTTTCCCGGTCGCTCCTTCCAGAAGCGAGACGCTCGTTTTGTTACCGACCATCACATTTCCAGTGTCCAGCACGGTATACCATTTAGCTCCGTCGAAGGTCCACAGCGGCGTGTCAGCCGCCAGTGCCGATGCCGATATGACCAGAAGCAGGGCAAGTAGTGAGAAGGTGCGTTTGTAGAGTGGGCAATTTTTCATCAGTTGATTTTTCTCCGATTTCCGTCTGGATCGCAGGACGCGATGGCCGAGATGCCTGTGCAGCGATTCCGCACCGAACTCGTAGGTCTTTGTCTCTCTGCCAAGCGACCGTAATGTCTATGTATGAACAAGGTGTGGTGCGGGATGGGGCCGCACGCTCGGAATTATCGATGAAGAAGTCTGCAAATGCAAGTTTCGAGAGGGTTTTGTCCCCGAATCCCGGCTTATCGAATAGAGGGGCGAGGCGGGCGCCTCCGGCATATTGTGGTAATATGTGGCTTCGCTATATCTTGTTTATGCAATCGTTTGAGGTGGAAGGGGTAAAATTCGGCGGCGGGAGTTTATCATTCCTGCTAGGGCCCTGCGTGGTCGAGTCATACGAGCATGCCTTGATGATGGCGCGCTCTATTAAGGAGATCTGCGAGCGCGTCGGGGTGGGTTTCGTTTATAAATCTTCATTTGATAAAGCGAATCGAAGCTCTATCGATAGTTTTCGCGGCCAGGGGATGGAGTTCGGGCTTGGGATACTGAAAGAGGTCAAGGACGAACTCGGGGTGCCGGTCATCACGGACGTTCACGAAACCTGGCAGGTCGAAAAGACTGCGGAGGTCGCTGACATCATTCAGATACCGGCTTTTCTGTGCCGGCAGACGGACCTGCTTGTAGAATCCGCACGGTCAGGCCGGGCGGTGAACGTGAAAAAGGGGCAGTTTCTGGCGCCGTGGGACGCGAAGAATATAGTAGAAAAGCTGCAGGCGGCGGGCTGTGAAAAGATACTGTTGACAGAACGCGGTGCAAGCTTCGGATACAACAATCTGGTTGTCGATCTGCGATCGTTCCCGATAATGCGGTCGTTCGGCGTGCCGGTTGTGTTCGACGTAACCCATTCGCTGCAGTTGCCGGGCGGATTAGGCAAAGCAACGGGCGGGCAAGCCGAATACATCGAACACTTTGCACGTGCAGGCGTAGCATGCGGCGTTGACGCAGTTTTTATGGAGGTCCACAACGACCCCTCCGTCGCACCGAGCGACGGGCCGAATCAGCTTCCTCTCGCACGGCTCGAAGCTCTCCTGACCAAACTGAAGAAGATCCACGAACTCGTAAACGAAGGCCAAGCCGCGTAGGCGCGGAACCGTATAAATGAAAACTCTTCAAGCGATAGTCCTCGCATTGTTCGTTTTTGCCGTCGGAGCCTTAGCTCAGGCGCCGGCGGACAATCGTATCTCTGCTACATGGCAGGTGACAAGGTACGACATTAATGCCGCTGTGCCTGCTTCCGAGACGGACCGTAATCTTTCGGCGACTGCCGTACTGCAATTACTGAATGTAAGCGGCCGGCCGGCGACGAGCCTGACGCTTCGGATCAGTCCGAATGCAAACGTCGCGGCAGTGCGTATTAACGATTCGCAAGCCGATTTTACGAAGGCGCAGGAAAAGCTCGGTTCTTCCGATCTCCAGATCATCCGCATACGGGTTCCTTCGGTCGCTGCCGGCGGGAATTTGAATGCCGCGGTCGAATATAAGCTTGCTGTACCGGACAACACCGGACTTGCGTCGATCACTGCGGGCGGGTCGCAGTTCCTGCCGCTTTCGTTCTGGTATCCGACGCCGAACAGCTGGTTCTTTGCACGCGGTGCGGATTACGCTCCGGCGAGGCTGCAGATTAACGGCGGCGGGCGAACGGTGATCTCGGCGGGAAGCGAAACGGGCGGAGCTTTCGACAACAAGTTGTACGGGCAGCCGTTCTTCCTTGCCGGCACGTGGGACCGCGTTGATACGGGCGGCGTTCCGGTCTATTTAACAAAGGGTCTGGGGCCGGATGCCCAGAAACGGGCGGCGGAGGTTGCCGCGTTTGTAACCGAAGCACGGTCTTTTGTGGAAGGCTTGCTCGGCAAAGGTCCGGATGCTCCGTTGCGGATAGTGTCGGTTCGGCGCGGAGCAGGGTACGGAAGCGGCGGCACGCTGCTGGTCGAGGACGGACTTTTCCGCCGGTCGAAGATCGACTCCGTATCGGCGCTCGCTCTTGCCGAGGCAGTTGTAAGGTTGTGGTTTGGTGACAGCGCAATGGTCACCGACGATGGAGCCGGCGTAATACGCGAGGGCCTTGCTCGGTATATAGCCACGCAGTTCATTGAGACAAAGTACGGCAAGGATGTCGCGGAGGTTGAAAGGCTGCGGCATCGCAACGCCTATACGGCGATCTCACGGCGTGATTCGGCATTGGGTTCGGTCGCACCGCTCGACGACTTTTACTTCGCGGCCGTTGCGAATAAAGGAGCGATGTTCTGGCGGCTCTTGGAACGCAAGATCGGGCGTGACGAATTTTACTCGACGCTGCGGTCGCAGCTTGAGGATCGGCGGGTAACGCTTGCTGATCTGCGCGCAGCTTATTCATCGCAGAGCGCTTTCATCACTTCGATGCTAGATCAGGTCACGGACATTAATCTGCAAGCCGGACTGCCGCAGGCCGCGGGCGGTGACTGGAAAGTGGCACTGAGGAACACCGGGCAGTTTGACGTAACGGTGAACGTCGCCGCAACGCAGGCGAACGGCGAACGGCTCTCCGCGCCGACGACGATAAAGGCGGGCAGCTTTGGCGAGGTGGTTTTTAAGACACCGCAGAGAATAACCAGCGTTGAGATCGATCCTGAAAAGCTCTACCCGCAGATCGATTATTCCGACGACAGGGCACCGCGTGAAACGACCGACAGCGACCTTCTGCTTGCTGTAAAGCGTGATTTCGACCGTCAGCAGTACGCCGCGGCGGAGAAGACCGCAAGGGAAGTATTGAAGCTGTATCCGCGGTTTGATGATGTTCGCGTGCTGCTTGCGAGGTCGCTGCTTGGCCTAGGAAGATTGAACGAGGCAGAGTCGGAGTTTCGCGCCGTCATCGACGAGAAACTGCCGACCGCCCGGAGCCTCTCTTGGGCTAACGTAGGGCTTGCCGAGGTCGCATCGCGGACCAATCGTGGGCCAGACGCGATTCGGTTCGCTACAGATGCGATCAAGGGCGAAGCAGAGTACGGAGCGAGTTTGCTGGCGAGAACGATACGTAATCGCCACGACGCGGCATCCGGTGCTGATGAATCGATCAAGTCTTTCTTCACGAGGTTTGATGCAGCGGCGATCTCCAACCGCAAGGCGGAACTCGATGCTCTCGCAGTGCCCGGTGACGTCAATCGTTTTATCAGCGGTGTTTCGGGCCAGACGACGCAGTGGAATACCAGCGTGCTTCACGCTGACGCCCTTGATGCCGACTCGGTCCTGGTCGAGGCAAGTCTTACCGTAAAGCTATTGAATCGCGAGCCGGAGACGGGGCCGGCGGTCTTTCGTCTTGTACGCAGCGGCGGAACCTGGAAACTGAGCGGGGTTGAGATATTTGAGGTTCGCTAGGCATATCCATTAATCGATGCAGGACATATCAGGAATCAAACTGCTGTTAATGGACTGTGACGGCGTGTTGACCGACGGCCGCCTTTATTTCACCGCCCGCGGCGAAGAGATGAAGGTATTCAACGTCCGCGACGGCCAGGGCCTGGCATTATGGCATAGGGCCGGGTTCAGGTCCGGGATCATCTCGGGCCGCGACGCCGGCGACATCATAAAGAAACGGGCAGAGGAACTCGGGATCGAGTTCGTCGTCACAGGTTCGAGAGATAAGGTCGCCGATCTTGAAGAGATACTCGGTAGGTCAGGTGTGTCCGCTAGCGAGTGCGCATTTGTCGGCGACGATATCGGCGACATCGAGATAATGAAGCGGGTAGGCCTCGGAATTGCGGTTGCGGACGCAGAAGCGGCGACGATCGGAGCTGCGGGCTATGTGACGAAGAAGAACGGCGGCTACGGAGCTATTCGCGAAGTTGTCGAAATGCTGCTCGCGGCGAAGGAATAATTTCTTGTCCTCAATAAGGGAATCGTGCAATAATTCCGCCGTCGAGCGGGCGTAACTCAATGGTAGAGTGTCAGCTTCCCAAGCTGAAAGTTGCGAGTTCGATCCTCGTCGCCCGCTCCAGTGTTTTCAATAGGTTAGATGAAAGCCACTTGCTGAATTGATCAAGTCCCACCCACTTTCCCACCTAATATTGCCAAGTTTCTTCGTAAATTTCAAATAGACAGACTGCGGCGGCTCACACCAAGATATTTTGACCCCGTCCCTGCTTTTTGAAGCGTAACACCT
>JAUCQE010000434.1 GCA_030372865.1 Pyrinomonadaceae bacterium | reverse complement strand
GCTTTCGGATGTTCGCCGGAGCGGTGTGCTTCCCTATTTGGGTCCGGACGGCAAATCGCAGGTCACGGTCGAGTACCGCGACGGCAAGCCGTTTCGCGTCGAGGCGGTCGTTATCTCGACGCAGCACGCCGACGAAGTTACGACCGAGCAACTCCGTGCAGATATCCTCGAGAAAGTCATCAAGGCGACCGTTTCCGCGGACCTTCTCGACGAAAACACCAAATTCCACATCAACCCGACCGGCCGTTTCGTTATCGGCGGGCCGATGGGCGATGCCGGCGTAACGGGCCGCAAGATCATCGTTGACACCTACGGCGGCTATGCCCCGCACGGCGGCGGTGCTTTCTCGGGCAAAGACCCGACGAAGGTCGACCGCTCGGCAGCCTACATGGCACGCTACATCGCGAAGAACATCGTCGCGGCAGGCCTTGCTGACAAGGTAACGGTACAGCTCGCATACGCGATCGGCGTTGCCGAACCGGTTTCCGTCTATGTCGACACGCACGGCACAGGCAAGGTCGATGAGGACAAGCTTTCAGAAGCGGTCCGCAAGAATTTCGAGCTGACGCCGAAAGGCATCATCGAAACGCTCGACCTTCGCAAGCCGATCTTCAAGGAAACCGCACGTTTCGGCCACTTCGGCCGCGAGGGCTTCAGCTGGGAAAAGACCGACAAGGCCGCAGCCCTGGTAAGCTCGGTAAGCGAAGCTGCCGCAGTCTAGATCGTTGTTCGTGGTTCGTTGATTGTTGCCGTCGAGATTCCGGCGGCAGCGATCAACGGGCCCCTTGAATAAACAGCGACAAACCAACAACCCCGGACAACGAACGAATTCTTATGGCTACTGAACAACCTTCAATCAAATACGATATCAAGGACATCAATCTTGCTGCGGAGGGCAAGCAACGTATCGAATGGGCTGACCGTGAAATGCCCGTTCTGCGGCTGATCCGCGAGCGTTTCGAGCAGGAAAAGCCGCTCGCCGGCGTCCGCCTTGTCGCTTGTGCACACATCACGACCGAGACCGCGAACCTTGCCCGCACGCTGCAGGCAGGCGGTGCCGAAGCTCTTCTGATCGCTTCGAACCCGCTTTCGACGCAGGACGATGTCGCCGCTTCGCTCGTTGCCGACTGGGGAATCCCGGTGATGGCGATCAAAGGCGAATCGATCGAGACCTACGTCAGCCACGTCCGTGCCGCGCTCGATACCAATCCGAACATGATCATCGATGACGGATCGGACGTTGTTGCGACGATGCTCAAGGAAAAGCAGGACCTGGTCCAGAACCTCATCGGTACGACCGAAGAGACGACGACCGGTATCGTCCGCTTGAAGGCAATGCAGAAGGCCGGAGTTCTCAACTTCCCTTCCATCGCCGTTAACGACGCACAGACCAAGCATTTCTTCGATAACCGCTACGGCACCGGCCAGTCCACGCTCGACGGCGTCATCCGCGCGACCAACATCCTGCTCGCGGGCAAGACTGTCGTTGTGGTCGGCTACGGATGGTGCGGGAAGGGCGTTGCGATGCGTGCCCGCGGAATGGGCGCGAACGTCGTCGTGACCGAGATCGATCCGATCAAGGCGATCGAGGCAGTTATGGACGGCATGCGTGTCCTTCCGATGAAGGATGCGGCTAAGATCGGTGACTTCTTCATCACGGTTACCGGCAACCGCCACGTCATCGATAAGGAGCATTTCGAGGCGATGAAGGACGGAGCGATCGTCTGCAACAGCGGACACTTCGACCTCGAGCTCAACCTTGATGCACTTCGCGAGATGTCGGAGCCGGCAGTAAAACGCCGCCCGTTCGTCGAGGAGTACATCAGCAAGAACGGCGGTAAGAGCGTCATTGTTCTCGGCGAAGGCCGCTTGATCAACCTTGCCGCGGCCGAAGGCCACCCGGCATCGGTGATGGATATGTCGTTCGCGAACCAGGCTCTTTCGGCCGAGTATCTCGTCAAGAACAAGGGCTCGCTCGAGAACGGCGTCCACGTTCTGCCGGCAGAGGTCGACCAGGAGATCGCCGGTCTCAAACTCCGCGCGATGGGCATCAATATCGACGAACTCACCCCGGAAATGCTCGAATATATGTCGAGTTGGGAAACCGGAACCTAAATTTGGGACGCAAGTCGCAACTTTATAGAAAATGCCTCGCCGAAAAGCGAGGCATTTTTCGTTGGCCGGACGCATTTTAGTTTGAAGATGAGTCGATTTCGGGCCGGAACCGGGCGTTTTGAATGCGTCGGGATAGGCATTTATTGTTCAAGATTCCAGATTGTTCCGTCGGCAATTTCGTCTCGAGTCGAGAATATTGCGTCGAACCCCGCCGGTTCCCTCCTCGAGAACCGCATGCCAGACCCCGCAGACGAAACCGCCGACACAACCCGCGAAAACCACCGACGCGATCGTCGACATAATGCGACAGCCCGCGTGCAAGCAACGGCGGTATCAGGCGGTCAGTGATAAGTGACGAGTGACAAGTGTCGAGGTGAGCGATCCATATACGGTTCAGGATTCCGGCGTGTCGGGCGGCCATTTTTTGTTTTTGTCGCGGGTCCGCCTTCGACGTTCGAGATAGATCATGGTGGCGAATGTTCCCAGCCCGAATAGCGGCACGCCGTATTGAAGCATCCTCTCGGTCGAACTTATATAAACGACCTTGCCACGATAGTTATATTCGTAAACACGGCCCGCCGCTTCGTTCCGCCCGCTCGGCGCGGACATGCCCAGATAAATCGAAAATACGATCCCGGCGAGAACGACAAAAATAGAAGTTTACGCACCGAGTTTTATGCCGAACCTTTGCATGATTGCGGTATCCTTCATTTGGTCTCATCGTCACTATATATGAGATCCACCGGGTTTCGTCTGTTTCGCGTGTTTCACACGCTGGGGTCAAATATGCGTATGTTCTACACGTTCCGCAAAGCCTCCACGTGTAGCTAATGTTATTGGCGTGTGCTCCGCACACTTACGGGCCGAGGTCGCCGGCAACATCTTGGGCCGAAGATAAACACGGACAGCGAAATGTGCGGAGCACATGACCAGATCAATAGCTACACATGGAGCGAAGCGAAATGTGTAGACGCGACGACAAAACGTCCGGAGCGTGTGAAACACGCGACACCGTCAATCCCACAAATACCGCTCGTCGAACTCGACGCCGTGCCGTTTCAACAACGCGATATATTCTTCCTCGAACGTGCGGTCCTGGTGGTGCTCTTTCTGGCGGCGGATATATTCTCGAACCGAATCCACGGCGGATGGGCTAACCGTGAATGCGCCGTACCTTCGCTGCCATGCGAACTTCGGCTGGAATTGCTTTGACCACCGGGATGATGACGATTTCAATTCGCGCATGAAAACACGAAGGTCACCCGGCGGCAGCAAGATCAGCATGTGAACATGTTCGGGCATCCCGTTGATCTCGATCGTGGAACCGCCGACATTGCGTACGATCCCCGCCAGGTATTTATAGAGTTCGATCTCCCATTCGGCGGCGATCAACGGAAAGCGGTTCTTGGTAGCGAATACAACGTGGTAGAGCAGTCTGGTGTGGGACATATTTTTTCAGTCAAAATAACATTTGAACTCGAAAATTGCCAGTTGGTGGGTTTGGTTACGCGTGTTTCACACGCTGGACAAGGAAATCTCACCTGTCTACACGTTCCGCAAAGCCTCCACGTGTAGCTAAAGCTATCGGCGTGTGCTCCGCACACTTCGGGGTTAAGTCCATTTGAATTGGATCGATACTCTCGTGTGAGTTACGCGTGTTTCACACGCTCGGTGTACGTTGTTAACGTTTCTACACATGGAGCGGAAATGTGTAGAACCTGAACCACGGAATCCGAGCGTGTGTAACACGCGTAACTGCCTACCCTATACACCATTCTTGCGACTATGTTGCATCTGTGCTACGCTTATGCCCGGTTTTGGAATGGGTGTTTTATGGAAACTGAGTGGAAGGTTTTGCCGAGGGGTGATGTGGCGCCGCATTGGTCGGGGCTTTATGTGACGATGAACACGGCGGGGTCGGTGATGATGAGCCGGGTGACGCATGAGCGGTTCGGGGCTCCGGAGGCGGTGCTGATCCTGCTGGACGCGGTCCATTCCAGGCTTGCGCTTGAGCCTGCTAAACCGGGCTCGCGAAATGCGTATCCGGTGCGCAATTATGGCCGGCGGGGCGGCCGCATCGTTCGGGCCTACCGGATGTTGACCGAATTCGGAATCCGCCCCGCCGATACCATCGAGTTCCTGCGGCCGAAGATAGACGCAGACGGCCGGCTGATACTCGACCTTACGAACATCCGAATCTCGCCAAAGGCCCATTCGCAATGCCGCAAGCCGCCGCGGGAATATGCTCCAACTCCCGAGCACGAGCTTCGGGTGTATCAGGCGAAACTTGAAGCATCACGGGGCCGGAAATCCCAGCGATAAAAACTATGTTCTTACCTTCGAAAGCAGGTAGATGCCGAGGAGGGTGAAGAGCATGATCGGGGACCAGACGGCGAGTTCGGGTGATAGCGAGCCGCTGAGGCCGAATTGTTCGAAGAGAGCGGTGATGCCCATGAAAAGCAGCCACAATCCGACGGCGTAACCGACCGTTATGACCTTCCCTTTTCGGCTGAGCGAGAGAGCGAACGGAGCCGTGAAAAGGCAGATGATGAAGGGCAGGAGCAGCGTTGAATATTTCTTTTCGAGGGCGACAGCGAAGCTGCGGCGTTCGATGTCGGACTCGAGATTGGCGATCTGGCTGCGTGTTTCGGCGGAGCTAAGCTGGCTCGGTTTTTTGCGGATCTCGAGAAGCGGGTTTGATGACTCTTCGAGAACGGTCTCGCCGACGGTCGCGGTCGAAACGCTGCCGTCTCCGAAATCGGTCCGCCGGGTCTCGCCGGTCAGGCGAAGGCTCTTTTCATCCCAAACGGCCGACGAAGAGCGGTACAAGGTTTGCAATCTTTCCCCTTTATCAACAAATTCGTAGACCGTGACGTCGCTCAAGGCCGGGATGGTGGAGCCGTAATTGAGTTGCTTCTCGTTATCAGACGCAGAGCCGGATAGTGTAAAGGAATAGATCCGCCGGTCGTTTGCGACCCAATATTTTCCCGCCGATCTCGCCACGCCGCGGCTGCGAAGCTGGTTGCGGATCTGGTCCTGGACGAGATTGGCTTGCGGAGCGATGTATTCCTGAAGCGCAAGATTTACCCCGCCGATAACGAGCATCAACAGAAACGCCGGAAACAGAAGCCGGTAAACGCTCTGGCCGGCGGCGGTCCAGGTGACGATCTCGTTCTGGCGGGATTTGATCACATATGTCGCGAGTACCGCGATCATCGCCGCCGACGGAGCGAGCTGAAGGTAGATGAACGGCAGCAAATAAATGAGATATCGGACGAGGAGCCCGAGGCCGCCGTCCATCGTGCCGGCGAAACGCCAGAGTTCGAAGGCTGTAAAGATAATGAAGACGGCGGCGAGGAACAGCAGGGTCAGCGCGTAGTAACGCAGCAGGTTCAGTATCAGATCTAGGTCGCGAAGGCCGGTCGTGACGTCGACGAGCAGGTTGCTCCGCTGCGGCTTCCCTTCCCGGCCGCGGCGGAAACGCGTGAAGATCTCGCGGGCACGCGCCTCGATAGAAGTGACGGAGCCGGACGTTGAGACCAGATTGAACCAGATGATCGCGGCGATGCTTGCCCCGATCGGCAAAATTCCGGCGGCGATGACGCTGATGCGGCCCGTTCGGGCAAGCTGTTCGGCGGCGAACGCGACGAGGTAAAAGCCGACGAGCGAGACGAGCGCCATCAGGATGCCGAACCCGCGCCCGCCGCGATTGAACCGCAAGACGAGGCCGGTGCCGAGCAGCGAAAATATCAACGGCGTGATGGAAAGCAGAATGCGTCGCTGCCAGAGGATCTCAGCTTCGGTGCGTTCGCGGCCGTCCTTGGAATCGGCGTAACGCGAGAGTTGCCCGAGGCCGAGTTCCTCGGGCGTAATGTCGGTGCTGCCGAGCTTTTCGATCAGTTCCCCGCGGCGGGTCTTGATGGCAAAACGGAATTCGCCGATCTTTTCGGAGACGAAGCGTTCCTTTTGGTCGGTGGCGTTGAACGTGGTTGAGACGGCGTTTTCGAGGACGAGCTCGGATTGCTCGCCGGTGGAATCGATGCGGCCGTTGCTGCTCGTTATCAGACGCACAAGTCCTGACTTCGGGTCCTCGGCGTGGATAAAGATGTTCTTCCAGCGGCCGGTGTCAATGTCGCCGTCCTTTACATATATGGTGTAGCCTGCGACCTCGGTGTTGAACACGCCGGGCTCGATCGGGGATTCGAGCTTAACGATCGCCGCACGCATTGCGACCGAACGGACCGCGGAGGCCGCGATCGGGACGCCGTAAACATTGATCAGGAATGCAAAGACCGAAAGCGTGACACCCAGTACGGCCATCGGGGCCGTGATCGCGATATTCCCTACCCCGGCCGCCCGGATCGCGACGAGCTCGCTATCGCCCTGCATCTTGGTCATGCCGATGATGACCCCGACCAGCGCGGCCATCGGGCATGTGAATGCGATTACGTTAGGAATAAGTGCGGCGGTCAGCTGCCAAACGAGCGAAGCCGGAATGTTGGCGGTGAAGAAAATGTCGGAAAAGCGGCTCGCCTGCTGTACGAAAAGAATGACGCTGAGAAGTAGCCACGAGAAAAGGAAATAGGGCACGACCGCTCGCGTGATGTAAAACGCTATTTTCCAACCGAAACGCATCCTTATTATTTGGCCCTCAGCGTGAACGCACGTTCGACCGGCCGGTCGGTGCCGATCGCTCGCGTTATCAGACGCTTGAATATGCCCGATAGCTCTGCGATCACTTCCCGTCTTTCGCGACCGGCCTCGATGAACCCGGGCGGCGGCATGCGGAGCGCGTCGCGGACGGCATGGCGGTAAGTCGGCGGCACTTTCTGAATCCCCCGCCCGCGTGAGCACTCGCCGCAAAGTATCTCGAATTCGGCATCAAGATCAGCAGTCTCGAATTCCGCAAGCGACCGCCGGCAACGGCTGCACGTGGACCAATCCGGCAAAAAGCCACCGAGACGCAGTAGCCAGACCTCGAAGTAAAGGCTGATCGCGGCGAGGTCTTCGGCGCTAGTTACCTTTGACTCAAGACACGCCCTGACCATTCGGTAAAGTGTTTCGTTAGGGTCGTGCGGCGGTGCGATCGCGGTCAAAAGGTCCGCGAGGTACGAAAATGCCTGCAAAAACGAAGGCTCGCTGGCGATATCGAACGCCGAACGGACGAGGTCAACGCGTTGGATCGAAACGAGTTCGCGGTCCTCCTTAAGGAAATACTCGAGGTTTACGATCGAGAAAGGCTCGAGGGTGCTGCCGAAGCGGCTTTTTAGACGCTTTGCCCCTTTCGCGACGCCGCGGACCATGCCGTGGTCGCGGGTGTAGAAAACGACGATCCGGTCGGCCTCCGCCAGGCTGTAGCTCTTTAGAACGATGCTTTCGGTTTCGAAAAGAGGCATTGATATGAGAGCGTCAGCATGGGCCGCGGGTTGTCAGCGAATTTCACGGTCTACCAGGGTATAAAATAAAGCACCCAAGCAATGGTCAGGCTGACGCCGACGAACTGAGCAAAGGTCTTGAACCCGTAAAGGACGCGGTCGCGTGTGGTGCCGTTATGAAAGACCGCAAAAGCGACAGAAACGAACAACGCGAAGGCGATAAGATAGAGAAAGTGGATCATTTCTTCCTCCCGAAGTAAATATCAAGGGCGTCGATGATCGCCAGATAGTTGAGCAATCCGGCAGCCTCGATCAGCCGGCCGCTGTATTCAAAGGTCGCGCGTGCCGCGACGTTCGGGTCGGGCTGGACCGAGGCGAGAAAGCCGATGACGGTGCCGAGGCCGTTGCCGAGTTTGGCGAATATATTGAGGATGACGAGAAGTTGGCCGTCCTTGAACTCGAATCCCGGGTAATATGCTCCGCCGGTCAAGACGCCGATCAGGAACATCAGCCATATCGCTCCGCCGAGGACCGCACCGCGGCCGATACGTCGCTGGGCGATGTGGCCGGCACCCGGAAAGATCCAAGCAAGAAGTCCGATTATTACGGGGTTATTCATCTAAATATCCAAGCTTTACTTTAACGGTCGAAAACCGAAGCCTCGAAATTACTTTAAGAATCGCGTCCTGAAACTTAAACCACATTCGAAACACGTCAATAACTCGTTCAACTACAGTCTTTAGCGACGCTATAAACTACTTTAAGCAACCGCAATCCGCTCGCGGGCCGCATCCACGAAAGCGTCAAAGATCTTTCGCGAAACATCGTCCGTCCGCCACGCCAATTCAGGATGCCATTGCACGCCGACAACGAATCGGTTTCCCGGCTCTTCGATACATTCGATGACGCCGTCGCTGGCCGAAGCGGTCGGAACCAGATCCCGTCCACATCTATTTACGGACTGGTGGTGATGCGAGTTCACCATTATCTCTTCGATTCCCTGCCCTGCGATGCCTGCAAGCCGTGAACCGGCCTTAACGCCAATACGATGCGAATTGCGGTCAAGCGGCACGCCCTGATCATGTTTTACCGGCGATTCGATCTGCGACTCGATGTCCTGGATCAAACTGCCGCCGCGTGAGACGTTCAGTATCTGCATCCCGAAACATATGCCCAGCACCGGCAGCCCGCGGCTGTCCGCCTCCGCCAGCACCAGAATGTCGGTCTCGTCCTTTTCCGGGATGACCTTTTTCAGTTTCGGATGCGGCTCCTCGCCGTAATAAGCCGGATCGGGGTCGCAGTCCGCACCGGGCAGCAGGATGCCGTCCAGCCCGTCCACGAGTTCCGCGATGTATTCGACATCCGGTATCAGCGGAATATGCACCGGCAAAGCACCGGCGGCGACAAGTGCTTCGCTGTAATCTCGGCCGAGGTAGAAACGCCGTGTTTCCAGCTCAAGCCGCATTGTAATGCCGATCCTCGGCCTTTCCGCCATAAGACCTAATGTTCAAATAAATTGCGGGTAGTGTCAATTTGAGCATTTGAAATTAAAGACTTATGATTTTCCTTTATGCAGAAGCGCGAAAACACGCCTGTTATCAGGTCGACGACCATTTTGCTCGTCCAGCGTGACGGCAAGGTCGCGATGGCGGGCGACGGGCAGGTAACGCTCGGCGAAACCATCATAAAGGGCACGGCCCGAAAGGTCCGGCGGCTCGGCGGCGGCGAGATCATCGCGGGTTTTGCCGGGGCGACCGCCGATGCGTTCACGCTGCTTACGCGATTTGAAACAAAGCTCGGCGAGTTCCAGGGCCAGCTAGAGCGGGCGGCGATCGAGCTTAGCAAGGACTGGCGGACCGACCGCTACCTGCGGCATCTCGAGGCACTGCTTATCGTCGCAGACAAAAAGGATGCGTTCCTTATCTCCGGAAAGGGCGATGTCATCGCCTCGGACGATGGGCTTCTTTCCGTCGGTTCCGGCAGCATGTTCGCTCTTTCGGCGGCGAGAGCTCTGCTCAAACACACGAATCTTTCGGCTCGCGAGATAGCCGAAGAGGCCCTGCGGATCGCGGGCGAGATCTGTATTTATACGAACTCGAACGTCGTGGTCGAGGAGATCTGAGTTTTACAATGGCCATCTATTTAGGCGGCGAAACTACCGCTGCCGCAGCAAAACCAAAGCTTGACGACCTCACACCGCGGCAGATAGTCGAGGAACTGGACAAGTACGTCGTCGGGCAGGCAGACGCGAAACGTGCCGTGGCGGTCGCACTCCGCAACCGCATCCGGCGGCAGAAACTTCCCGAAGAGATCGCACGCGACGTGCTGCCTAAGAACATCCTGATGATCGGCTCGACCGGCGTCGGCAAGACCGAGATCGCACGCCGGCTAGCCCGCGTCGCCGATTCCCCGTTCATAAAGATCGAGGCTTCGAAATTCACAGAGGTTGGCTATGTCGGCCGCGATGTCGAGAGCATGATCCGCGAGTTGATGGACGTCGCCGTCGACATGACGAAGCAGGCCGAATACGAGAGCGTCCGCGAGCGTGCGGAGGAGAATGCCGAGGAAACCATTCTTGACCTGCTGCTGCCGCCGACGTCTTTTCATTATCAGACGCAGACAGAGGAAGAATCGGAACCGCAGCAGAACCGGACGCGTGAAAAGCTCCGCGAGCAGCTTCGCCGCGGCGACCTCGACGAGCGTCTTGTCGAGATAGACACGCAGGACCGCGGTCCGACGACCATCGATTTCGTTGGCGGCCAGGGTATGGAGGAGATGGGCGTCAATCTCCGCGACATGTTCGGCAACATCTTTCCGACCAAGACGATCCGGCGGAAAATGCGGATCAAAGACGCCCGGACATATCTCGTCCGCGACGAGCAGGAAAGGCTTGTCGATATGGAGCAGATCACCCGGACGGCGATCGAAAAGACGCAGAACTCAGGCATTATCTTTCTGGACGAGATAGACAAGATCGCCGGCCGCGAGAGCGGAGGGAACCCGGACGTTTCGCGCGAGGGCGTACAGCGAGACCTGCTGCCGATCGTCGAGGGAACCAATGTGAATACGAAGTACGGCATGGTGAGCACGGAACATATCCTGTTCATCGCCGCCGGTGCGTTTCACGTATCAAAACCGTCGGACCTGATACCGGAGCTGCAGGGCCGTTTTCCGATCCGCGTCGAGCTTGAATCGCTGACGATCGAAGACCTTAAGCGCATACTGACGCAGCCGAAAAACTCGCTCATAAAGCAGTATCAAGCACTTTTAAGCACCGAGGGAATCGAGCTCGAATTTACAGAAGACGCCGTCGCAAAGCTTGCCGAAATGACGGCGGAGATCAATAAGACCACGGAAAATATTGGTGCCCGCCGGCTGCACACGCTGCTCGAGCGGCTCTTGGAAGAGATCAGCTTCCTCGGCAGTGAGCTCGAGGAAAAGCGGCAGGTGATAAACGCCGAGTATATCGAGGCCAAATTAAGCGGCCTCGTCCAGGACCAGAACCTTCGTCAATATGTCCTTTAAGCACCGCTTGCTGTCGGGAAGACCTTCGGCTTCGATAAGCAAAAACAGGTTTAAGCAGTTTAGGGCGTCCTTGCTTTTAGCGGCTGCCGCTGTGGTATTTGCCGCCGGCTGCGGAAAGCGAAAGCCGCCGCTGCCGCCGACCGAGCGCGTCGTTCAGCGCGCCGAGATCGCTGCCTTTCAACGCGGTCCGGAGGTAATTCTCTCTTGGAAAATGCCTATCCGAAACGCTCCGGCGGGCAGCGTGCTTAATATCGACCGGATCGACGTTTACCGGCTTGCCGAACCGCTGACGGCACCGCAGGGCATCTCGGAAGAAGAGTTTGCCTCGCGGAGCGTGACGATCGGGACGATAAAGGTCAACGACGACGATTTCGGGGCAAAGACGATGACGTATCGCGACACGCTGCAGTTCGCCGGGCAGCAGGTCAGGCTCCGATACGCGGTCCGCTACGTGAACAGTGCAGGACAGAAGGCCGCGTTCTCGAACTTCTTTTTGCTGGAACCGGCGGCAAGGGTCGCCCAGGCCCCGGCTTCCCTTTCGGCGACTCTTTCGCAGGAGGCCGTAACGCTGAACTGGACGCGGCCGGCCGCGAACGTCGACGGTTCGACGCCGGCTAACATTATTGGGTTCAATATTTACAGGACGGAATCTAATAAAGTACCTGCGACGCTGATGAACCGGACGCCGGTCATAGATGACTCGTATGCGGACCGAACCTTTGCCTTTGAAAAGGAATATCTCTACTTCATTAGAACGGTGTCGCTTGGGACCGGCGGCGAATCGGTGGAAAGCTCGGAATCGAATATCGTAAACGTTAAGACGGCCGATACTTTCCCGCCGAGTGCACCGTCGTCGATCACGATCGCGGCGTCGCCCACGACGATCTCGCTGTTCTTCCCTGCCAACCCTGAGAACGATATCACCGGTTACCATGTTTACAGGTCAGACGACCGCAACAGGCCGCTCGGCGAATGGGAACGAATGACGCCGGAACTGATGAAAGCGACCACGTTCCAGGATCTGCGGGTCGAATCCGGCAAAACGTATCACTATTACGTGACCGCAACGGACAAGTACGGCAACGTCAGCCAGCCGAGCGAGGTGGTTTCGGAGACCGTACCCTAGTTGATACACCGGATGAATCTCGACCTGCTAATTTCTTGATAACACGACGCTTAGAAGGCTTTTTAAGGTAAAGTATGAGGATCTGCAGATTTGAAAGATATGGCCGCCCGGGCATCGGGATAATGGAAGGTGAAGAGATCTGGGTCTGCGACGAGAACCTGCAGAAGACCGAAGAACTCTGGTACCCGGATGAGGTCTCGATGCTGCCGCCTGCTAACCCGACGAAGGTCGTATGCGTGGGCCGAAACTATGCCGAACATGCCGCTGAACTTGGAAACGAGGTGCCGAAATCGCCTTTGTTGTTCCTGAAGGCGCCGTCGGCGATCATCCGTAGCGGTGCAGCGATCGGAATACCCGAGCAATCACAGCAGGTAGAGCATGAAGGCGAGCTTGCGATAATCATCGGAAAGCGGGCGAAGAACATCGGCAACGACGAGGACCCGTTAACGTATGTTCTCGGCTATACATGTCTAAATGATGTAACAGCAAGAGATATACAGCGTGCCGACGTGCAGTTTACCCGCGGGAAATCGTTTGACACCTTTTGCCCGATCGGCCCGGTTATCGAGACCGACCTCGATGTTTCGGACGTTCGAGTGACCACCACGGTCAACGGCGAGATACGCCAGGACGGGCGGACCTCGCAGATGGTCTTCCCGATTCCCTACCTCGTCCGCTACATTTCGCGGCAAATGACGCTGATGCCGGGCGATGTGATCGCGACCGGCACACCATCGGGTGTTTCGAAGATGAACCCGGGCGACGTCTGCGAGGTAACGGTCGAGGGCATCGGGACGCTGCGGAACCCGGTTAAATAGCCGCCGCCGTTGTTAATACCGAGGCGGTGGAATAGAATTGAAGGATATTCCCCAAGAAGCTTAGAGAAAACCTGATGAAATTTTTTATCGATACGGCAAATTTGGACGAGATCCGCGAGGCAAATGAACTCGGGCTCATCGACGGCGTTACGACCAACCCTTCGCTGGTGGCGAAGGAAGGCAATGTGGACTTTAAGGAACACATTGCGAAGATCTGCGCGATCGTGAAAGGCGATGTTTCGGCAGAGGTGACGGCGCTGGACGCCGAAGGAATGCTGAAAGAAGGCCGCGAACTGGCGGCGATCGCACCGAATGTGGTCGTGAAATGCCCTCTGACGCTCGAAGGCCTGAAGGCGACGCGTGTCTTCACCGAGGAAGGCACGGGCGTGAACGTTACGCTGTGTTTCTCGGCCGCACAGGCCCTGCTTGCGGCAAAGGCCGGTGCGAAGTACATCTCGCCCTTTATCGGACGCCTGGACGACATTTCGACCAACGGTATGCAGCTGATCGCGGATATCGTGCAGATCTACGACAACTACGATTTCGATACGCAGGTGCTGGCGGCTTCGATCCGGCATCCGATGCACATCGTGGAATCGGCACTTGCACGGGCAGACGTTGCCACGATCCCCTTTAAGGTGATCAAGCAGTTGGTCCAGCATCCGCTGACGGATAAGGGCCTCGAGGCGTTTCTATCAGACTGGAAGAAAAGCGGCCGCGAATAGGCGTTAAGTATTGAAAAGAAAGAGGCTGGAGTTTTACCGCTCCAGCCTCTTTCGCGTTTGTGTTTCGGAGTTTATTCGTCGAACAACAGGCCTCGGAGGTCGCCCTGATGCGACGCCGAGCCAAGGTCCTGCTGAAGTGCAGCCTGATAACGGGCCCTGAAAACCTCGTCTTCGTCCTCCATCGAGACAAGTTCCCGAAGCTTCGTCAGGTGCAGTTCGACTGTCTCGACGCTGTAACCGTCCTTCTGAGCGAACATCTCGTCGATATCGACGATGAGCGTTGAGAACTTGCGGAGCCACACAAAGTCCGGGTCCTCGAGCAGTATGTTGAGGAACTGGCCTGGAGTAACGGGGCCGTTCATGCCCTCATAAAGCCGCCGCTCGTGATCGAGCAGGGTTTTATGCAGCTTAAGCAGCGAATTACGGGCATTTTTAAGTCTTTCTGCGTTTTCCATATTTCTATTCTACACCAGTTCATAAATTCTAAATACCATGCTAATCTTCGATTATTAGCTTGCTAATTAATAATTATTAGCCTGCTAATTAACCTTTGTTAGCGGGCTAATTAAATCTTTTTAGGTTGCTATTTGTTTACTTAAAGCGTTAAAACATAAGCGGTTATGCAGTGCTTATGAAATTCGATAAAACGGTCAGTTACCTGCTCTGGAAGGTGGCGACGGCTCACAAGAACCATCTGGAAAAACGGCTGGACGAGGTCGGCCTGCACGGCGGGCAGCTTTTTGTGCTGTTCGAGCTGTGGAAGCGCGACGGCCGGCGGCAGGTCGATCTGGCAAAGGAACTCGGCATTGCCCCGCCGACCGTCAATAAGACACTGACGGGGCTGATCGAGGGCGGTTTCGTGACCCGAGACCGGTTCGAGGACGACGCGCGTTCGACCCGTATCTACCTGACCGAGCAAGGAAACGACGCCCGAAAAGTGATCGAAGCCCAGTGGCTGGAGATCGAGGAAGAGATATTGACCGAACTGACGGAGACCGAGCGATTGGTGCTTTTTGACCTGCTGACCAAGCTGAAACACTTTTATTTCAAGACCGACCCCGATGAGTGATGCTGTAAATGTGGCAATTGTTGCGATTTGGGAATAGAATAAGGGCAAAGCTTTAACGATCTAACGGCACGGAGGTGCATAAAATGAAGATCTTGTTGGCGACCGACGGCTCAAAGCAGAGCGATGCGGCGATTCAGACGCTTAAGTCCTTTTCTTTCAAGCCCGGAGACGAAGTAAAGATAATCACGGTGGTCGATATGGCGGTCCCAATGGCGATCGACATCTACGGCGGCTACCTTCCCGACACGACGGAACTTGAGAAGACTGCCCGTGAGCACGCAGCGCGTGTTCTCTCGGAAACATGCGAAAAACTCGAGGGAATCTGCGGCAACCTTAATGTAACGAGTGAGGTGCTGTTCGGTTCGCCGGAGAGCCGCATTGTGGAAACGGCGGAAGACATGGCCGCGGACCTGATAATCGTCGGCTCGCACGGCTATAACCGATGGGAACGCCTGCTGCTAGGCTCCGTGTCGCAGTCGGTGGTTCACCATGCTCCCTGTTCGGTGCTGGTCGTTCGCTCTGCGGACACCGAAGAATAATGGGGCCGAGAACCATTAAGATAAACTCTCGGAAGTACGATCAGAGCATCCGGCGGAGCTGGATCTGCGACCTGATCGAGGAAAAAGACGGGCTCGTAGTTTTTGTCGGGGTGTTCGACCGGGTGGTCGAGCACCCCGACCTCGGTTTTATCGAGAAAGGAACGATCTCCTACGAATATTACTGGCTCGACCGTTGGTATAACGTATTCCGTTTTCACGAACCCGACGGCCGGTTGAGAAATTGGTACTGCAACATTAATATGCCGCCGGAATTAAGCGGTGATGAGTTCGACTATGTCGACCTGGACATCGACATTCTCCTCTGGCCGAGCGGCGAAGTTAAAGTGTTGGATGAGGATGAGTTTCGCGAAAATTCGTTGAAATTCGGCTACCCAGTGGATGTCCTCACGAACGCAGATGCGGCAAAAAATCAACTGCTTGACATGATCGCCCGCCACGAATTTCCTTTCGAACAATTAGCGTAACGGTTGAATCCGCAATACGTAACTGCATATAGCCAGACTAGTTCCAGGCGTAAGCGGCACACGCTGACCTTCGGGAAGTTCGTAGTTCGCGATCATCGCGGGGTTCCTTCCCTCGTTAACCGCCCAAAACCCGCCGCTGCCGTCGGCGATTATCCTTAAATGCCGTCGGCTGATCTCGGGGTCGCCGCTGAGTGCAATATCGACCGGCTTTGATTTCGATCCGCGGCCTACCGAAATCTCCTTGCTAAAGATCGGCACGACATTTTGCCGCACGCCGCCGTGCCATATTTCGAGCTTATAAAGCTCCGAGGCCCGCGGCCGGACGCTGGTCATTACCTCTACATCTTCCTGGGTTATCGGCACGGCCTGCTGGATCGATGCCTGCGGCGGCGGTTGCGGAGCCGTTCTGGGCTGGGTAAACTGCGGCGGCTGGATGTTCGAGGGCGGCGAATAACGCGGCACCGTTTGCTGGCCGAGCTGGCCGGAATTTGATTGCTGGACCTGCGGCCTCGGCGGTTCGGGCTTCGCGGCCGGAGCTTGCTGTTTCGGGCGGGCGAGCACGCCGGTCTTGTTGCTAGAGGACTCTTCCCAGCTGTGCTGAACGCGGACCTCGCCTTTTTCGAGCGTTCCGTCCACACGGAGTTCGATAACGAACGACTTGGTTTCGAGCTTCTTCTTGCCGGCGATCTCTTTCGCACGCTCGGCCAGGATGTGGTAAAGCCCCTGTTCCAGGCCGCGCCGCTTTACGCCCTGCCATTCCTTGTCGTCGGCGTCGCTTAGAAAGATCGTATATTCGGTCGGGATGATCGTGGTCCCTTGCGGCAGTGGCAGTATCTCCTTCTGCATCACGGCCTCGACGGCACGGGCGAGTTTGACGATAAACTCTTCGGCCTCGCTGCGGGGCTTTACCTGCGCGTCGCGCGCCGCCTGCTCCAAAACGAGCTCTGCGGTCTCGCCGTCGATCCAACGCCTAACTTTGTCTAAAATGCTCAAGCTCTTACTCCTGCCGTTATTGATTGTCAATATCGACGTAATCGCCGTAAAGCCAGCCTTCCGAACTCACCTTAACATCCTCAGGCACGTCGCGGCCCTGGGTCACAATTTCAACCTGCTGCCACCTTCCCTGCGACTTTAGGATCTTTACCCGTGATCCTTTGGTCACCAGCCCGATCGGTTCATTGTTTGGGCTCGGGCTAGGGCGAAGATTGATGTCCGTGTTGGCGGTTCCCATTTTAGCCGAGGACATCACGGTCGAGAACCCGGGAAACAGTTTAACTCCCCGCAAATACTCAGCGGTGCCGTAAAGCAGGCCCGAAAATACGATAAGTCCGCCCGCTACGAGAGCCGCGCGTCTAAGCCTGCCAGGTTTCGTACGCTTCGGGATCACGACATAGTTCTCGACGGCCGGAGCCTCAGGCACGTTCGGCTGCGGCAAAGGCTGTGGCGGCCGGTAATTCTCGATCGGTGCGGCCTGCTGCCCGACGGCCGGATTTTCGTGTTGTTCCGCAAAGCCGCCGCGTTCGCGAACGCTTGCTACCAGCGGATGCCGCTTTCTAAGGTCGGTCGTCGTGTCGAACTTCGGTTCTCGCGGTGCAATTGGCGAATAGCCAAGTGCAACGTGCGCCTGCGGCACTTCGTGAAGCTTCGGCCGGACACTGGTCGTCGTTCCTGCCTCGAGGATGATCGACCTCACTTTTTCAAGGTCGGTCCAAAATTCATCGATGCTCTGGTGACGCATCTCGGGCAAGTTGAGCGTGGCCCGGTTCAGGACGCGTTTCAGTTCATCGGCCCACTCTTCGTTTCGCACCGACATCGGAAGTTCGATGATCGGCTGGTTGGCATAAAAACGCGGCGTCTCGCCCGTAAGCAGCGTGTAAACGGTCTTCGCGAGCGAATATATGTCCGCCGCAGGCGTCAGGGCGGCAACGGTCATCACGCCGTCTCCCGTCGCGAGCGGGCTGTGCTCGGGCGGGGCGTAGATGTTCGTCCCGACCCGCGTTATCGGCGCGTCCGACTGATGAATACGGGCGACGCCGAAATCAGCGATCTTGACCGTCTGCTTGTCGGCGGAGAGCAAAAGGTTCTACGGCTTTATATCGCGGTGGATTATGCCGTGGCGGTGCGCGTGGCGAAGTCCGGCACAGGTCTGCTCGATGTAATCGAACGCGACCTTTGGCGTCAGCGTCTTTTCGCGGCAGGCTTTCTGCAGGTCGCCGCCCGCGAGGTATTCGAGCACAAGGTAATGAAAAACCGTTCCCTTAAGGTCGCGGGCGGTCCCGTGGCCCAAACGGCTGATGATGTTCGGGTGACGGACGCGATCGAGTGCGACCGCCTCGTTCTGAAAGTTTTCGACGAGCGTTCTCTCTAGGTCCGGGTCGAGATCGTTCTGGAGAAAGACGTTCAGGGCCTTGACGACGACGAGATGATGCGGCGATTGCGGCGAGGACAGCGTGTCCCTCGCGACGAAGATCTCGGCGTAGCTTCCGCGTCCGAGTTCCTCGACGATGTCGTACCGTTTATCTAACCGGCTGTTGTTTAGTGAAAGTTCTCTCATCGTTTCCGCATCGCGACTGCGGATCTCTTATCCAAATACGACATTATATGTTCAAAGTTCGCAAAACACACGATTTACGCAGGACCGGCCGGCATTTTCATATGCTCGGCGGAACCGTCAAGAGTTTTGTTTTGCATCCCTTATTGGCTAGGATGGCAACAAATTAACGAACCGCGTCGTTTATTGACTTTTAGATGCCTGAACAGGAACCGACCAACAAGAAAAATCTATCGCCGGACTGGTTCGTTCAGGGCATTCTGACGAAGATCGGCGATACGTTCGACCGCTTCACCGGCCGCGGCTGGAAGCCCTCCAGCAGCCTTGCGACGAGCGAACTGATCGAACGGATGAAGTCGCTGCTGGACGCCGAAGCAAGGCTCCACGAAGACCATCGGACCTACGTTCCGCACAATATCAAGCTGAAAATGCAGTGGGACAAGTTCTCGACCGATTCCGAGGCCTCGCTAAGGAAGCTTGAGAATGAGTTCCTGATCGCGGCGGTCGATCACATAAACGACCGTCATTATTACACTTTTGCCCCGCTGTCGATCGAGGTAAAGCCCGATTACTTCACTTCGGGCGTAAAGCTTTTCGTGAGCTTCGATAAATTTACGGACGAAGAACACGAGGCGGAGCTGGACGTAACGGTGCCGGGTGCGGAACATTACGACGATGAAGAAATAACGCAGCTGCCGCAGCGGCCGGGCATCGAGGCGGTCGCGAGCTTTGAGCTGAACGCCAAGACGTATCGGAAAAGCCTAATCCTAGACCCCGGAAAGCGGCTGAGCATTGGGCGGACACGAGAAAACGATCTGGCGATCGACGACATCAGCGTTTCGAAGTTTCACGCATCGCTGATGCTGGGCGAAAACGGCGGCCTGGTGATCGCAGATACGGGCTCAACGAACGGAACTTTCGTAAATGGGCAGCGTATCGCATACGGAAAGGCAGTTTCCATCGGCCGGGACGATAAATTAAGGCTTGGGAGTATTGATGTTTTGCTTGAATGGTCGGCAACCGAAACTGAAAGTAATGCTCGAAGTGTAGCCGGGCCGACTGTTAAAGCAGAACTTCCACAGACTGAGCCCGCACTGGCGATCGATGCAGACACCATCAGCGAAACGGACAAGGCCTGAGAGAGAACTTTAAGAAATGCTTGCGGCAATACTCCTGCAAATAAACTGGGATTCGTTCCGGCCCGAGAACCTTTTCGGCAGCCAGGTGCTGGAGCGGACGCCCGCAGGCCTTTCGATCATCTATATTATCGGGCTCGGCGTCCTACTCGGCTTTTTGCTGATCACATTCTTCGATAACTTCAACCGCCCAAAATTCCTTTTCGAGCTGGATCTTCCCCGCGAAGTCTCAAAAAAGATCACTCAGTCGATAGCCAATCGCAGCATTCGCGTATGGCAGTTCGTTTTTGTTTTTCTGGCATTTTCGGTCTTCGGCTTTCAGGTTTACTGGACGTATTTCGCGGATGACTCGAACGAGCCTGTCTCTTATACACATGACGCTGCCGACGAGTTCCGAAC
>JAUCQE010000433.1 GCA_030372865.1 Pyrinomonadaceae bacterium | reverse complement strand
GCAGCGCGTAATAGGTGAGCTCAAACCGCACCTGGTCGTTGCCCTTTCCGGTCGCTCCGTGGGCGACTGCATCGGCGCCCTCTTTTTGTGCGATCTCGATCTGGCGTTTGGCGATAACCGGACGTGCGAGAGACGTGCCGAGCAGATACACGCCCTCGTAAAGCGCGTTTGCCTTGACGGCCGTCCAGACAAAATCGCGGACGAATTCTTCGCGCAGGTCTTCGACATAGAGCTTTGAGGCCCCGGTCGCCTTTGCCTTTTCATCAAGGCCGGTCAGTTCCTCGCCCTGGCCGACGTCGGCCGTGTAGCAGATGACCTCGCAGCCGTAGGTTTCCTTGATCCAAAGCAGCATGGCGGAGGTGTCGAGCCCGCCCGAATACGCAAGAACGATCTTTTTGATTTCCTTCATTGTTTCAAAACATTTTATAGGTTTCGGTTATACTTTGACCATAAGAGATAACTACTTGGCAGACAGCGGCCGATGGAAGACCAAAAAAACCTTTGGGGCGGGCGGTTCACGAGCCCGACCGACGAGACATTTACCGAGTTCAACCGGTCATTTACCTTTGACTGCCGGCTTTTTGCGGCGGATATCGTCGCGAGCATTGCGCATGCGAACGGGCTCGGGCGGGCCGGCGTGTTGACCGAGGACGAGGCGGCGGCGATAGTCCGCGGCCTTGAGGGCCTTGCGGAAAAGGCGGGGCTCGAACAGGATTACTTTGACGATGACGCCGCCGAGGACGTGCATTCCTTTATCGAAGCACACCTCGTTGCGGAGATCGGCGACACGGGCAAAAAGCTGCACACTGGACGGAGCCGCAACGACCAGGTCGCGACCGCTTTCCGGCTGTGGCTGAGGGCCGAAACGGATTCGGTGATCGAGGAACTTCGTGTGCTCGAGCGGGCTTTGATCGCTGCGGCCGAACGGCACGCGGACGCAGTGCTGCCGGGCTACACGCATCTGCAAAGGGCACAGCCCGTGATGTGGGCTCATTGGTGCCTGGCGTATGTCGAGATGTTCAGCCGCGACCGCGAACGGTTCGTTCAGGCACGCGGGCGGCTGAATACGATGCCGCTCGGTTCGGCTGCGCTGGCCGGCACGGCATTTCCGATCGACCGTGAGGCGGTGGCGAAAGAGCTTGGTTTCGAGGGCGTATCGCGAAACAGCCTCGATGCCGTCTCGGACCGGGACTTTGCGGTCGAGTTTGCGGCGGCGAGCTCGCTCGCGATGGTTCATCTGTCCAGGCTTGCCGAGGACCTTATTCT